>CACZWA010000062.1 GCA_902784685.1 uncultured Ruminococcus sp. | reverse complement strand
TTAAAGTAAAAATTTAATGGTTTTTATTTAACATTTCTGATTATAAGGTTGCACCACTGCTTGCTTTCCGCCCTTTAAATCTCTACCGTACAAAAGTACTTAGGCGAGTTTTAAAGGACGAAATATACCTTCGCTTCTCAGCCTCTGCCGCATATTTCTTTTTTTAATCCAACTGCAAAGCTCCGGTATAAAGCTGATAGTATTTGCCTTTTTCCGCAAGGAGCTTTTCGTGGCTTCCTCTCTCGATAATTCTGCCTGCTTCAAGCACCATTATAACATCGGAGTTTTTGACCGTTGAAAGCCTATGAGCAATGACAAACACTGTTCTTCCCTGCATGAGCGAGTCCATACCCTTTTGGACAATCGCTTCCGTTCTTGTGTCTATGCTTGAGGTTGCCTCGTCGAGAATCATAACCGGCGGGTCGGAAATTGCCGCTCTGGCAATTGATATAAGCTGTCTTTGTCCTTGCGAAAGTCCCGAACCGTTAGCCGTAAGCATGGTATCGTAGCCGCCTGGCAGTCTTGTTATGAAATCATGAGCGCCTGCAAGCTTTGCCGCACGGATAACGTCCTCATCCGAAGCGTCCGGTTTGCCGTAAAGAATATTTTCCTTAACCGTGCCTGTAAACAGGTTTGTATCCTGCAAAACCATACCCTGAGAGCGCCTTAAATCGCTTATTTTTATTTTGTTTATATTAATTCCGTCATAACGGATTTTTCCGTCCGCAATGTAATAAAACCTGTTTATAAGGTTCGTAATTGTGGTCTTCCCTGCGCCTGTCGAACCGACAAAAGCAACCTTCTGCCCCGGTTCGGCAAACAGCGTTACGTTATGCAGTACTATTTTATCCGCATTATAGCCGAAATCAACATCATCAAATTCAACCTTGCCCTTAACCTCGGTATAGCTTATGCTTCCGTCACCGTGAGGGTGCTTCCAAGCCCAAAGACCTGTATGCTCGTCACATTCCGTAAGCTTGCCGCTTTCATACTTCGCATTTACAAGCGTTACATAGCCTTCATCGTGTTCGGGCTTTTCGTCAAGAAGCTCAAAAATCCTCTCTGCGCCTGCAAGCGCCATAACAATTGAGTTAATCTGCTGTGAAATTTGGCTTATCGGCATGGTAAAGCTTCGGCTTAGGGTAAGGAAAGAAACAATCGAGCCGAGCGTTATTCCGCTTATACTGCTTAAAGCAAGCGCACCGCCCGCTATTGCAACAACGGCATACTGCACATGGGCGAGGTTGCCCATAATCGGCATGAGAATATTTGCAAACTTGTGCGCCTGATACATATTTCCTTTTAAATCGTCGTTTAAAACGTTAAAATTCGCTTTGGACTGCTCCTCGTGGCAGAAAACCTTTACAACCTTCTGTCCGTTTATCATTTCTTCAATATATCCGTTAAGCTTTCCGAGCGATTTTTGCTGTTTTATGAAATACTTTGCGCTCATTCCGCCGACTTTTTTTGAAATCAGCATCATAAAAAACACAAACACAACAATAAGCACCGTTAAAATCACGTTTGTGCTGAGCATTGCAAAGAACACGGCAACAATGGTTATAAGTGACGAAAACGCCTGCGGTATGCTCTGCGAAATCATCTGCCTGAGTGTGTCGGTATCGTTTGTATAGCGGCTCATTACGTCGCCGTGAGCGTGAGTATCAAAATACCTTATCGGGAGTGACTGCATATGGTTAAACATATCGTCTCTTATTTTTTTAAGTACGCCCTGCGCAATTCCGACCATGAGAATATTGTAAAGATAAGTGGCGATTATACCGCTTAAATATATACTGCCGAGAGTTATAAGCGCATGAAAAAGAGGAGTAAAATTCTCCGAGCCGTTTACAAGCATTGGTGTAATGTAGTCGTCCACCAGCGAGCGAAGGAACATTGAGCCGCTTACTCCCGCAAGTGCGCTTATTATAATGCAAATAAGCACTAAAAAGAAATTAAGCTTATAGCCTTTAAAAATGTACGAAAGCAGACGTTTTACCGCCGCACCCATATCTTTTGGCTTACCGCCTCCGAGTCTTGGCATTTTACTCATCTCCTTTCGTTTGAGATTCGTAAACTTCTCTGTAAATCTCATTATTCGCAAGAAGCTCCTCGTGCGTGCCGACAGCGTTAATCTCGCCGCCGTCCATTACGATTATCATATCTGCGTGCATAACGGATGATATTCTCTGAGCAATTATAAGCTTTGTGGTATCGGGAATTTTGGTTGCAAAAGCTTCTCTTATCTGTGCGTCGGTCTTTGTATCCACCGCACTTGTAGAGTCATCAAGAACAAGAATTTTCGGCTTTTTAAGGAGCGCTCTTGCTATACAAAGTCTCTGCCTCTGACCGCCCGAAACGTTAGCTCCGCCCTGCTCTATATAGGTGTTGTAGCCGTCTGGGAAGGTTTCGATAAACTCATCGGCGCAGGCAAGTCTGCACGCTTCTTTTATTTGTTCGTCCGTGGCGTTTTCATCGCCCCAGCGCATATTTTCTTTTATTGTACCCGAAAACAGCACGTTTTTTTGCAGTACCATCGAAGCGGCATTTCGTATCGCTTCAAGGTCGTAATCTTTTACATTTACTCCGCCCACATAAACTGCGCCCTCCGTGGCGTCGTAAATTCTCGGAATCAGCTGAACAAGAGTGGACTTTGAAGAACCTGTTCCGCCGATAATTCCAACCGTCTGACCTGCCTTAATTTCAAGATTGACATTTTTAAGGCAAAGCTTATCTTTGTCTCCCGAATAGCTGAAACCAACGTTTTCAAAGCGTATGCTTCCGTCCTTAACGGTATGTATGGGATTTTCGGGCTGGGCAATGCTCGGCTGTTCGTCCAGAATTTCAACAATACGCTCCGCCGAAGCCCTTGAAATGATAATCATAACAAAAACCATAGAAACCATCATAAGGCTCATAAGTATCTGCATGGTATAGGTTATAAGGCTTGTAAGCTGACCTGTTGTGAGCTTTCCGCCAACAACAAATTTTGCACCGAACCACGAAATCATAATCATACAGAAATATATCGAAAACTGCATAAGCGGACCGTTAAAGGCAAGAAGCCTTTCCGCCTTCGTGAAAAGCCTGTAAATCTGCTTTGAAACCGTGCCGAATTTTTCTTTTTCGTGCTGTTCACGCACAAAAGATTTTACAACTCTTATTCCACGCAAATTTTCCTGAACAACGTTGTTGAGCACATCATATGTATCAAACACCTTTTCAAAGGTTGGGTGCGCTTTTGCGGCAATAAGCAAAAGTCCGCCGCCGAGAACAGGAACTATGCAAAGGAAAATGAGAGACATGCGCTTATTTACGCTTGCCGCCATTATAAGCGAAAAAACAAGCATTAAAGGGCAGCGCACGGCAACTCTTATTATCATTTGGTATGCCATTTGAATGTTGGTCACATCGGTTGTAAGACGGGTGATTATACTTGAAGTAGAAAATTTGTCGATATTTGAAAAAGAAAAGCGTTGAACGTTATAGTACATATCTTTTCGGAGATTTCCCGCAAAGCCCGAAGACGCAAGTGCGGCATAATTTCCCGAAAGTACACCGAAAAGAAGCGATATGCAGGCAAGAATTATAATAACTGCGCCTATTTTAAGTATCAAGCCCATATTTCCTGCGCTTATTCCCTTATCTATAAGAAAGGACATAATAAACGGAATCGCAACCTCTAAAATTACCTCCATACTTACGCAAAGCGGCGCAAGAAACGATGCTTTTTTGTATTCTCTTACGCTTTTCAGCAGTTTTTTTATCATAAATTTACCTTCCTTAATTCATTTTTCCATAAGTAATATTATAGCACTTTTTATTTTTTATGTCAACGCAAAGAAAAAATTTAACATAATTGTCACAATAAAGGGCTTTATTTTTTATGAGATTTATGGTAAAATGGAAGTGAAAATAATGCGGAATGTAAGGTGTGGAATTATTCTAAATCTTATTTATAGCAGGGCCAGACCTATCGGAGTCCTAAAACCGCCACCTCATCCGAGTTTTGCCTGCGGCAACACCCACCTTCCCCTTAAAGGGGGAAGGCTTGTAGGGGCGGCAATCTGCCGCCCGCATGGAAACAAAAAGAGTACGCCTTAAAGGCGCACTCAATATGTCGCATTAGTATTATACCATAAATAAAATTTCAAGAGTTTTCAGAATATTTTTGCCTATGGCAAAAATTAACCTTAACTCAACTCTAAACACTTGAATCCGAAAGGAGCGCACAATGAAAAAAATATCATATATATTCACGTTACTCACGCTTATTGCCTCGCTTGCCATGCCCGTTTCGGCGGACTGGTCGGAGTCGGCTCAGGAGCGGCTTGTATGGGGTATTGACGTTATCAATATGACGAACCATACCTCGGCAGGAAACCAAAAAATAAAGATACTTAAAATTGACCTTACAAACCCTCGCCTTAAAGTGAAACTGCTGTTTGACGGCAGAGGCGTGAGCTATCTTTCAAACGTAAAAAACCTTGCCTCGGCGGATGAACGTGTCGTTGCGGCAATAAATGCGGATTTTTTCGGTTGGTACAGTAAGGACAAATCCCGCGGCTCGGCGGCAGGGCTTAATGTTTCGGAAGGTGAACTGCTTTCATCTCCTCCCACCGAGGAGGAGCTTGCTTCCTTCGTTTTTACCGAGGACGGAAGCGTACTTTCACAGTATTTTAAGCCTGCAATATCGGTTATAACCGAAAACAAAGAAACCTACAAGGTAAACGCCGTAAACAAATATGATTCCCTCACAAACCTTGCAATTTACACCCATGCCTGGGGCAAAACCTTTTACAGCGAGGGCGGCACACAGTTTGTCGCTGTGGTGGAAGATGATGAAATAACAAAGATTACAAACGAGGAAGGCGATATTGAAATTCCCGAAAACGGCTGGCTTGTTACGGGGCTTTCCGATATTACCGACTTTTTCACTCTCATAAAAGAGGGTGATCCCCTCACGGCGGATATATCCTTCACGCCGTATTTCGGGGATATTGAAACCGCTGTCGGCGGCGGAACTGTTCTTGTAAAAAATGGGTACGCCGCAAAAATAACGCATATGCGCTACGGCAGAGATTACCGCTCGGCGGCAGGCATAGCCGACGGAGGCAAAACTCTTTATCTTATTGCCGCAGATAAAGGCGGCGGAAGTATAGGCATTTCTCTTTCGGAGCTGAGCAGTCTGATGATAAAACTCGGCATTTCCGACGGAATAAACTTTGACGGCGGCGGCTCTACGCAGCTTGTTGCCCGTGCAGACGGCGACAGTGCCGTAACGCAAGTGAACAGCCCCGAAAACGGCTACTTAAGACCTGTTATAAATGCGCTCGGCATAGTTGTAACAGGCGGCGAAAGAGGCGTCCCCGACGGAATTACCGTTAAGACCGACCTTTCCTCTGTAATTGTCGGCGGAACAGTTACCGCAAGCGCAACTGTTTTCGACCAGCTTTATTACGGTATGCCGACTCCCGAAGGCACGGAATTTACTTATTCCTTTGAAGGAGTACCCGGAACGCAAAACGGCAGCCGCTTCACTCCAAGCGAAGCAGGAACGCTCACCGTGAGCGCAGTTTGGGGAGATTTTTCGGCATACAAGGTGATTGAAGTTACAAATCCTTATAAATATGTTGATGCGGATTCGCTTATTTACAAGGTTAACGTGGGCGAAACAGTGCCGATAGGAATAAACGGAATTACCGTTAAAGGTAAGCAAGAAAAAATAGATGTAAACAAGGTTGACATAACAGTAGACGGAGACTTTGCGGAAGTAAACGGAAGTACCGTTATAGCAAAAAGCCCCGGTTTTGGCGTAATAAACTTTAATTACGGCAAATTCAGTTTCAGCGCATATCTTTCTGTCGGCGGCATAATGCCGACAGATATGCTGAGTCTGGGAAGTCTGCCTGACGATGAGCTTATAAGCGATAATTTCACTCCGTCCGCCTCGATAACCGCAGGGATTACACCGACAGATACCTTGCTTTCTCCTGCGGCGGCAAGTACCATAGGCAAAAAAATAAAGGCGGCAAAGCTCGGATATTCCTTTGACGGGCTTTCGGGCTATAACGGAGAGGGAGCGGCAGGCGGAGTTACGCTCATAAGAGCCGAAAATGCGGCGGAGCTTCCCGAAAAAATAACCTGCGAAACTCAAGTCCTTGCGGTTACGGTTGATAATTTCGATAGCGAGGATATATTCAGACTTGCCAATACTTTGAGCTATAACATAGCCGAGGGAAAAGACGTTTTTGTTGTATATGAAGGTACGGAGCTAAGCGCCGAAATTTACGGCGGAGTCAGGTTTATTTCGCTTCCGCCACTTACTCCTTCAATTCTCACAAACCAAAAAACTGCGCTTGTGCTTGATATAGGCGTTAAAAACGAAAAAACAGTTTACGGAATAAGAAAATTGAAAATATTCGGCTGATAAACGGCAAGCGGCGTTCGAAAAAGCGGTTTGCATTATGCGAGTAAAAAAGGATTGAGTGATATGGAAAAAAAATTCGTTGAAATTTTTACAGACGGAGCGTGCAGCGGCAACCCCGGAAAAGGCGGTTACGGCGTTATTTTAAAATACGGTGATATAAAAAAAGAGCTTTCGGCAGGATACAGGCTCACCACCAACAACCGCATGGAGCTTCTTGCCGCAATTACAGG
>CACZWA010000061.1 GCA_902784685.1 uncultured Ruminococcus sp. | reverse complement strand
GGCAACAAGCGGTGATAAACGGTAATGAGTCAGTCAAAAAATCAGTCATGGCACACAATCTTAAAATTATGTGTTTCTGTAAATAATGATAGTGCCTAAAAAAGTATTTTTTCAAGACAATCGCCCACTGCTTTTGCCATTGAGTTAAAACCGAAATCGGACGGATGCAGCCCTTCAAGCGTACCTTCGTTTCCGCAAAGAGCGATAAGCTCTGTATTGTCAATGTAGTAAACGTTTTTATCGCCCGATTTAAGCGCATTTTCATAAGTTTTTATTACAATCTCACGCCGTTTTTTTTCTTCATCGTTTAAATACATCTTCGGTCGTGGCATCATAACAACGGGAAGCGCAGGCTGCGCTTCTCTTATTATTTTAAACATTCTTTCGTGAGTCGCTTCAAGATGTTCGGGCGTTGGGGCATTATGGTCGTAATCATATACAAATGCCGACATTTTAAGCCCTTTTATATAGTGCGCTATCGCGTCCTCGCCTTTCGCGTTGCCGGCAAAGCCGAGATTGATATAATTACAGTCCAGCCTTCTTGCCACAATGGCTTCGTATGACATACCTGGTCTTGACGAGCAACAGCCTTGTGTTATTGATGAGCCGTAATAAACAACCGGCGTTTCGATTTTATAAGGTTCCGGCGGCAAAAGCCGCGCATTTTCGTCCAGACCTACGTACATTTCTCTGACAAACGCATGATTTGGCAGCCCGATTGTAATGTTTTTAAGTGTCCCGTCAGTTACATTTTCCAAAACACCTTCATACTCTGTTTCGACTTCAAAAGGCGTGCGGTACGTTCCTTTAAAAATATTATCGGCATATATGTCGCAGCTTGCAACCCCTGTCAAAACAAGTATTGCGGTCAGATTTACATTTTCAACTTTAAGACTTACCGCAACATATTTACTGTCGGTTTTAAAACGCACCCTTCCGCCCACGGGCTTTGTGTGAAGCGCATACACTCCTTCGCTTACGCTTTTTGCAACATCTTCGGGTATTCTTCTGAACAAGCCGTTTTCATATTTTACGCCATAAATTTTAAACGGCTCATCTTGTATATTGTAAAATTTTATTCCTTCCTTTTCGATTTTTGTAACAGTTTTAAAGTTTTTATCAATTTCTTCCATTTTCATAAGTAACATAACCCCACTTTCAAAAAACTGTTTTATTTATATCTTTATCCTTTTACACCGCTCATATTGCTTCCGCCGAGTATATATTTCGAGAAAATCGAAAATACAATAAGTACGGGTATAATCGCGAACATAAGCACAATTACATACTGGTCTTGCGGAAGTACGCCCGAACCGAGCGTATAAAGAAGCACCGCAACAGGCTGCCGACTCTGTTCCTGAATCGTAAGATAAGGCCAGAAAAACGCCCCCCACGAGCCTTGAACCGAGAAAATCGAAACAACCATAAGTATCGGCTTACTTATCGGAATAATAATTCTGAAAAAAATTCCGAGATTTGTGCAGCCGTCCAGCTTTGCGGCTTCTATGTAAGAATCCGGTATGCCGTCAAAAAAGTTTTTAAAAAGAAGCGTTTCATACGCGTTTGCGCCTGCCATTATAAACATGGGCAAAAACGTATTTGTTATGTTTATATGAATAAGCGGAACTTTTACAAAACTCATATAAAGAGGCACCATATTCATAGAGTGCGGTATAAGCATTGTCCAGAAAACCAAAAGAAAAGCAAGCTTGTATCCCTTTGGTTTCAGTCTTGATATTACATAACCGAACACACCGTTAAAGAATATACAGCAGACGAGATTTCCGACTATTAAAACAAGACTGTTGTAATAATATTTTCCGAAGCTTAAACTTTTCCATACTTTCAGCACCTTTTCAGGGTGAAAACTATGCGGAATAAGCGTTGGAGGAACACTCAAAAATTCCTGCAAATCTTTAAACGCGGACATAAATACCCACAAAATCGGGAAAATACAAACACATGCCACCACGCAAAGAATACCGAACATTACCCAGTATATACATCTGTATTTTGTCATTTTAAGGTCAATGCTTGATAAAAGTGTCGGCTCTTTTTCGTTAAATTTGCTTTTTTTCATTATATGCTATCCTTTCAGCGGAGAATTATTTGTTTTTTTCAGCCTTTGCATATATAAATGTAAGGCAAATAAGTATAAGAAAAGTTATTACGCCCATAGCCATACTCTTATCCATCTGACCGTATTCAAACGCATATTTATAGGATTGCAGTCCCATAGAAAGCGACGCTCCGTTCGGTCCTCCGCTCGTCATTACAAGCGGCATTTCAAGAATTTGGAATATCTGAATCATAAGACGTATCAAAAGCAGCAGCAGTGTTCCCCGCATAAACGGAAACACAACCACTCTTATTCTTGTAAAAAAGCCGCCGCCGTCAATTTTACAGGCTTCATACAGCTCTGTATTTATGCCCTGAAGCCCGGCAAGATATACAAGCGTCTGCGAGCCGAAACCGTGCCATGTACTTGTTATAATCAAAAGGGGTATAACCTTGTTTTTATCCTGCAACCATTCCTGCGCCGGTATGCCGATTTTTGAAAGAATCAGGTTCAGTACCCCCGAATTGCCGGGAAGATATAAATAGTACCATATCATATATGTGGCAATTGCGGGAACTACAACCGGCAAATAAACACTTATTTTAAACAGTCCTTTAAAATGAACCATCTCATTTAACATAAGCGCAATAATAAACGGCATGGGAAAACCGATTATAACAGCCCAGAACACATATTTGGCAGAGTTTAGCAGTACTGTTATAAAATTGGTGTCACTCATAACATCAATATAGTTTTTAAGTCCCACAAACTTCACGGGTGAAAACCCGCGAAGCTTGAAAAACGAATATATAAACCCTATAAATATAGGACGCCATATTACAAAAAAGAAAAGTAATATTGACGGTATGATAAGCAGCCAGGCCGAAAAATCCTGCCTTAAAAAGGAAATGACATTTTTTCCTATACTCCTTTTTTCTCCGCCGCTTAATGTCTGTGCGGTTTTACTCATAAATTAGTCCTCCCACTTATCGAGGTGATTTACCTGAAAATCGTTGCACATATCCTTTGCAAGCTTTTCGATATCAACATTTTTGTTTGTAAATATTTCCTGAATACCGCCGTCAAGAATTGTATAAAGCTGCTGTGCGCAGGGGCTTACCTCAGGTTTTATTATTACATCTTCAAAGCTGAAATAATCCTCAAAGTTTGCGTCGTTTACATTATTATATTTACTGCGAAGCTCTTTCTGCTTTTTAACAATATCGGAATTAACCCATATATCCATCATATTGTTGCTTGTAACGATTCTGCCCTCTGCGGCGGTCGAAGCGTATTCCTCTTCAAGACTTTTTTCGACTTCTTCTGTAAGATGAGGTCCCTGACCGGAAATGTCAATCCATTTAAAAATCGCGTCAAGCTGTTCGTCTGTTGTTTCGGGACTTACCATATAAAGCACTCCGCCTATAAGCGCAACCCTGCCGCCCTTGCCGCCGGGAATACGGCAAAAACATACATCATCCATATTCATGCCGTATTTTACAACATACGGGTCGCACGGAGGATAATCAAAAGTCATGGCCGCCTGATTCGTCGCAAAAAGCTTACGCTGCTCTGTTCTGTCAATAAAGCCGTTTTCGGGAAGAACATCATATTTCCATTTAAGGTCGTAAATATACTGAAGGGCTTCAACAAATTCCGGCGTGTTAAAGGCGGCAACATATTTATCACCCTTCTTTTCAACAAAGTTTACGCCAAATCCCATTGCAAGCATAGTAAAATACCAGCCGCCCTGATTTTTGTTGCTACATATTACTATACCGGCTTTACCTGTTTTTTCTTTAATTTTTACAGCCGTCTGTGCAAGCTCCTCATAGGTTTTCGGAAAAATCGGAATACCGTTTTCATCTACAAGACCTGCCTCTTTAAAAAGAGCCTTGTTACAGGACAATCCCTGAACACTGCACGTTTCGGGAACAGCCCAGATTTTGCCGTCTATTGTAAGAAGCTCGGTAAGAGCAGGATTAAGATTTTTAAGATAACCGTTTTTTTCAAGAAAATCGGTAAGGTCTTTTGCATAACCCGAATTTACAATTTTCGCAACCTCGGTATAGTGAGGCGTGTAAAGATTCGGAAGCTGACCGCTGCTTGCTTTAATTGCAAATGATTTTACATCAAATGCCGTAGTATCCTTTAATATTTCAATATTCGGATATACTTTATTCATAGTGGCGAGCCTGTTTTCATACTTTTCAATAGTTGATTCAAGCGAGCCTTCCCCCGGCCATGAACCGATTTTTATTGACACCTTGCCGTCCGAATTTTCACGCGATTTCGTGCAGCCCGCAAAGCAAGCCGCAGCAATAGTAAGAGCTAAAAAAATTGAAACTATTTTCTTTAACATTTTTACGCACCCTTTCTTTATTTACCTAATTTTATTTAATCACTTTTTGCACTCGGTGTAAACAGTTAATATTCTACCTTATTACACTTTTCTACCATTATAAAAATTTTTTTATTGTTTTGATTGTTTTTTGTATGCTGCCGGTGAAATGCCGGTTTCGGATTTAAAAGCGCGCACAAAAGTTGTGTTGCTCATATACCCTACGCTTTGCCCTATTTCTTCAATTTTCATATCAGTTGTCGTGAGGAGAATTTTCGCGTGATTCACCCTTATCCTTGTAAGAAAACTGTGAAAATTCATTCCGAGATGTTCTTTAAGCTTTCTTGATAAATATTTTGAGCTTGTGCCAAAATGAAGCGCAATAATATCAAGATAAAGATCTTCCGTATAATGGTCCTCAATATAACGTATAATTTTTGAAAAATCAAGCTTTGTGTTATATTTTTTGGTTTTTGCCGACACTGTGTTTATACAGTTCATAATATACTTATATATTTCGTCCGGCTCTTTTTTAAGAATATCCACAATGAAATCGATTGACGATTGCTCATCGGAATGCTTGTATTCAATGTTTTTCATATCCATAACTCTTGCAAGCGTTGCTAAAATTTGCCTGTAAAGCTCCTTTATGGCAGCCTCCGAAATCCCGTTTTCAATATTAACCCGTACAATTTCGCTTATATGATGCATCGTTTCATCAAGATATCCCGCAACAAGCATATTGAAAAGCTTATCGTCATCCTGTTTTTTATAAATATATTTGTTGTTTGTGCCCGCCTGTTTTGTGTTCTTTTTAACCTCGTCGGGCGTAATGCACTTTATCAGGTCATAGTTCGCGGTTTCAACACATTTTTTTATGTTAATATGCCCGCTGTAAACCTCCCCAATGCCTTTGGCAAGCGTAAGCGTTTCCGTTTTGTGAAGTTTTATAAAATCATCGACAATTTCGGCTATATTCTCTTTTTCATCGGGAGTTTCAAGGCTGACAATATAAAGCGATTCGTCATTTAAACAAATATTTACGCTCTCATAGTTTTTGTTAAAAATTATTTTAAGCTTTAAATTAAGTTCAGATATGGTATTGCCTTGTCTAATCTCACTCGCCTGCTGCTTGCTTATAATGTAACGCACTATTACCGCAATAAAATTATTATGCTTAAAAGCAAATCTGCTTTTTGCAAGCACATCGGAAACCGAGCCGTCAATATACGCAAGAGGTGAATTTATAATATCGGAAACATATTTTTCCCTTACAATCGGTATCATCGTATCCGCCTCATGCTTATATTGCTTTGCGCTTGATTCTATCTCGCCGACGGGCTTTATTATTTTTGCTTTGCCCATCAATACCCAGCCCGCAATAAGCGCAGCTATGATAAAAATTATAAAATTACTTATCCATTTTACGCTTCTTATATCGGAAATGTCATCCGATGGCATTAAAATGATATATTCATAGCCTAAAATGTGCGAGGTCGGCGCATAACGTATAAGAAGCTGCTTTCCGTATTTTTTATCTTTATACACCGAAAAGCTGTCGTCCTTGACCTCGTTGTTTTTAAGATACTCGACAAAATCGTTATCCGGCGGCGGGCTCTTTTTGGGACGGAATACGGTTTTGTCGTAATTGCTCACAATATAAAACCTGCTGTTTTTCGTCAGATTTTTGGTTATATTGGTCTGGTTAAATATTTTATCAACACTTATATTTACAACCAAAAGACTGCTTGAAACGGTATCCTTTACCGAAGAAAAAACTATCGGTATAATCGTCTTTTCCGCCTCCAAGGTTTTAACCTTGGAGGGCGGAAGCATTCTGATATGATAAAGCGGCGCCTTATAACTTTTCCAATAATACAGCGGATAATCGCTGTAAATATAATTTTCGTTTAAAAATTTATCAAGCTCATATTTACCTTCATTTGATATAACTGCTTTTAAATTGCTGTTTAATATAAGAACACTGTCAACTATATCATAATTGTCGGTAAAATTCTGAAACGAAGATATTGTTTCGGAAATATCGGACGCCTGCGGTTCCGCTGAATTTCCGTAAGACATACAACTGTCAAACGCTGAGTCTTTCAGATGCGGAACACTGTTCACTATCCCGTGAATATCCTTCTCAACGGAGTTAAAATTTGATACAAGTATGTTATAATATTTTTCAGCAACCAGATTTTTTGTATTATCGACATATAATAAATCCTGATTGCGAGCGCAAACACAAGCAAAATTGCGGCATTAAGCAGAATATAGATGCCTATATTCCTCAAAAGTCCATTATCATCCTTATTGTTGCTCTTAAAAAACATCATATACTTCTCTCCGTTTGTCTTTTCGGGTCAATCACCCGATTGTTAATTTCCTATTGTTTTACTCGGTACGCTTGGTCCGACATAATGTTCGCCCGGAGCAACTGCGCCCGCGTATGCGCCCACACCAAAAAGGTTGCTTGCCGTAACAGCGGTAAATATCGGACTTTGGGTTGATGCGCCAAAATCAAGGTTATCAAACGAATGAAACATCATACCGTTCTTATTATCAACATTCGCGCCGCCTGTTGCGGTAAATATTGAAGAAATATTTTTAGTGCCTTCGTCGGGAGCAAAAATATTTCCCGAATATTCAATGCCGAGAGTGACTCCCGGATAATCGGGGTCGGTTACATCGTCCACAGGATATATATTCATAATATAGCTGCCAACGCCTCCGACGCCGCTTGCACTTATGCCGTCCCAGTAAATGCTTGTATCATTCAGATCGCCGGTGTAACTGCCGGTTGGATTCGTAGGAATTTCCTTCACATGGCAAACAAGTACGTTGTTTCTAAACCTCATATTTACAAATAACGGGCAAAACCTTTGCCAACTGTCCGAATTACTTATGGTAAAGGCTATCGGATAACCCCACGGCAAAATCATCGTATTGTTATAGGCGTTAAAGCCGTCTCCGGTGAGATTGATAACCGCTCTCTCATATCCTGTCGGCGGATTTTCCGACCACGGAAACGTCCAGTTTGTGGTTTTTGCCCCTATTTTAAAGGCAAAGGTCGCTTTGTTTGCCGTCTGTGACCAGAAACGTCCAACCTCCGCATCATTGTAAAACAGATTTTTATAAACATATATATCGGTCGGATATTCGGGACCTTTTGTCGGCTGCGAAGATACCGGAATGAAATTGTTTATAAATTCGTTATTATAAACCCTGACATTTTTGCCGTGTTCCTCAAACTCAATACAGTTATCAAGACATTTTTCAAACCTGTTATGATGAATATCTATATCTTCCGCGCCGACATTACGTGTATTTAACACTCCGTTATTATAATACTTTTCGTAATATTTTGTCATGGCGCTGCCGTTTATACCGTCAAAAACATCATGAATATTATTGTTTTTTATTTCCCATCTCTCGCCCATATTTCCGACAAGTCCGCCTACTTCATAGCGAAGATTCGCGTCTATTCCGTAGGCGCTTAAACCGTTACTTTTTTTATGCCACCAGGGATACGGAACATTTGTCGCAGTTTTTTCGTTTTTTCTGACAGCCAATGTAAAATCAACAGCTTCATCGTAAGTGGGATACTGCGAATATTCACAGTTATTTATGCAGATATCCGTACAATACGCCATATCGTAAATAACTCGCGTTGCTCCCTTTACGCCGTAACGGCAGCCCAAAAACTTACAATTTTTTATTTCTACATCCGAAGCTCTTAAAAGAACTCCCGCAAGCCCCGGTGTTTCAAAGGTAAAACCGTCAATTATTACGTGATACGACGGCATAACCACCGGCTCGCTGTCGGCAACCGGCGCCGATAACGTATATTTGTCCCCTACAAGAAGATTATAGGAACCGTAACCCGGTGTCACCCCATAATTTGACGTTCCGAGAGAAGTTGTTTTATAGTATGTGGGCGAAACCTTCATAACATGATTGTTGGGATTCTTGTCAGTCCCCGGAAGCCTTACGTATATTTTTTTATTCACGGCGTCATAATAATAACCGTAAGAAAAACCGTCAAGTGTATAGTTATCATTTTGGTTTAAAACAAATGTTTTAAGCGCTTCAAGAGTCGGATACTGTAAAAGGTCCGTTTCATCCATAAGCACCCTTGTGGGAAACAACTCACTAGCAGAGGGTATAATTAAACCCGTATCTCCGGTATTAAGCTCAAGGCTGGCACTGTAAACATTTAAGTTTTGTTGATGTTTATCAACAAAATTCTCATTTGTCCATCTGTTGCCGCCGGGGTTTGAGCGTATTGTCCAATTTGCGCCGGTAATTATTGTTCCCGGCTCGGCAATTACGGTTATGGGATCATTCGCCGTGCCTTTACTTTTTATATGAACAAATTCCGGATAAACAGCCTGTCGGACTATTACCGTATCACCCGCCCCTGCGCTGTCAACGCCTTTTTGTATTGTTCTGTAAGGTTTTAAAATTGTTCCGTCATAACCATTACCGTTGCTTCCGTTCATTTTATCAACATATATATCTTTTGCCTGTGCGCAGATAAACAGCGCAGAAACCATAAATACCGCAACAAAAACATACCTTAAAATTTTACTTAATTTCACCTTGATACCCTCCTCCTTTATATATTTTATCATATTTTGCCGTTTAATTTCAATACTTTTTAAATTTTTGCCTGCCTTGCGGCAGCTTTACCCACATTTTCGCCTATTACCGCAGCGTCTCCCGACACCCGATAGCTTGCGTGCGCCGCAAAATCTCCCGAAATACATCTTCCTGCCATATAAAGATTATCAAAGCCATAACATTTCGCGGCACGCAGCGGAATTTGATAATTATGCTTTTTGCCGTCGCCGTAGCCTGCATATCCTGTTTTGCTGTCCTTTGTGAGCGCATGAACGTCAATGCCGAAACATACATCACATATGCTGTCCTCAAACTGC
>CACZWA010000060.1 GCA_902784685.1 uncultured Ruminococcus sp. | reverse complement strand
ATAGAGGTGCTTGCGTGCCTCACTCCGATCTATGATGTGGAGCGCTTCGGAATTATAAATACCGGTAATCCAAAGCATGCGGATATCCTGCTCATAACGGGCGGCATCAATACACAGAACAAGGCGGTCGTTGAGCAGCTGTATTCACAGATGCCCGATCCAAAGGTCGTGTGCGCTGTAGGTATCTGCGCATGCAACGGCGGCGTATTCAAGGATTGTTATAATATAATCGGCGGTGTTGACAACGTTATACCGGTGGATGTGTATGTACCGGGCTGCGCGGCGAGACCGAACGCGATCATTGACGGAGTCGTAAAGGCTCTCAGTGTGCTTGAGGAAAAACGCGAAAATATGAAAGCAGAGAGGGGTAAGGCAAATTGAGAGAGGATTATGTTCTTGTTGATCTGACGCCGGATATGCTGCCGATGAAGGCGGTAAAGGCGAAAAACCGTCCTGGCAGTATGAAATAAGATTTATACTGCTGTCGCAGCAAAGCTGCTGCGGAGCGCTATCGTACTTTAATATTTACCGTACCGACAAGGTGCGGCAAAACAAGAGTTGCGATAGCCGTTACCCACACGGCTATTTTTCTTTTGCAGAGGAAACTGCAAATAATAAAAATGAAAGGGCTTAAACAGCACCGCCGAATTTTTCTCGCTTTGTTCGGAAACGGCGATGCGCAAATCTCTTATCATTCATTTGCTCCGCAGATAAGAGATAATTTAATAAAAATTGTGCCGAGGCGGAGCGGCGGAATGGAGATTAAAATGAAAAAAACTGTATTTGAAGGTGTAGCAACAGCGCTCATAACTCCGCTTGATGAAAACGGAGTTGATTACGAGCTTTTCGGCAAACTCATTGACTGGCAGATAGAAAGCGGTGTCGATGCTCTTGTTGCCTGCGGCACAACAGGCGAGTCTTCAACCCTTACGGACGAAGAACATAGGAAGGCAATCAAATTTGCCGTTGAAAGGACGGCAGGCAGAGTTCCTGTTATTGCAGGAACCGGCAGTAACGATACAGACTATGCGCTTGACCTTACAAAATTTGCTTGCGAAGCAGGTGCGGACGCTATGCTTGTTGTTACCCCCTACTACAATAAAGCTACGCAAAACGGCCTTATAAAGATGTTCAGCGATATTGCCGACGCAAGCACAAAACCGCTTATCCTTTATAACGTACCGTCAAGAACAGGCGTTAATATTGCTCCGAAAACCTGCGCTGTACTCAGCGAACACGAAAATATTGCGGCAATTAAAGAGGCAAGCGGAAATATTTCGCAGATTGCCGAGGTTGCCGCACTTGTAAGAGGAAAAATGGACGTATATTCGGGCAACGACGACCAAATCCTGCCTGTGCTTTCTCTTGGCGGAAAAGGTGTTATTTCGGTGCTTTCAAATGTTATGCCAAAAGAGACCTCTGAAATATGCAGACGATTTTTTAGCGGTGACGTTAAAGGGAGCGCAGAGCTTCAGCTTGACCTTTTGCCGCTTATAAATGCGCTGTTTTGCGAGGTTAATCCGATACCCGTCAAAGCGGCAATGTCAAAAATGGGCTTTTGCAAGAACTTTCTTCGTCTGCCCCTTACTCCTATGGAAAGCGACAACGCAGAAAAGCTTTATGCAATTATGAAAAGTCACGGCATAATAGCATAAACGGCTATTTTTACGGAAAGGTAAGGCAATAAATATGAAAATTACAGTTAACGGTTCAAACGGAAGAATGGGATGCGAAGTGGTAAAAATGCTTCTTGATGAAGTCAGAGGCTGCACGCTTGCAGCAGCAGTTGATGTAAATGCACCTGAAGCTGCAAATTATCCTACTTTTTCCTCTCTTGAAAATGTAAATGTCGACTCCGATTGTATAATAGATTTTTCTCATCACAGTGCTACGCTCGCTGTTGTGAATTACGCCGTAAGCAGTGGACTTCCGGCAGTTATAGCAACAACCGGGCAAACTGACGAGGAGCTTGAATATATAAAAGCCGCAAGCAAAAGCGTACCGATATTTTTCTCGGCTAATATGTCGCTTGGCGTTGCGCTTTTGGCAGAGCTTGCAAAGCTCACCGCAAAAACAATGAAGGGTGCGGATATTGAGATAATAGAAACTCACCATAACCGCAAGCTTGACGCTCCGAGCGGTACTGCGCTTCTCCTTGCCGACGAAATAAAGCAGGTGCGCGAAAACGCAAACTATGTTTACGGCAGGCACGGACAGGCAAAAAGGGAGCAAAACGAAATCGGTATTCATGCCGTCCGTATGGGAAATATTGTCGGTATTCACGAAATAAGAGTCGGCACGGACTCGCAGACAATAACCCTGAAGCACGAAGCCCATTCAAGAGCGCTTTTTGCCGAAGGGGCAATTGCGGCGGCAGAGTTTTTACAGGATAAGCCCGAAGGCTTGTACAATATGAAAGATATGGTAAATTCGTAAAGAAAGGCTTTGATAAAATGTTTATTTGCGATAATATTTCTGTAAACGAAAAAGGAAATCTCGCTTTTGCAGGCAAGGACGTAACGGAGCTTGCGGCAAAATACGGAACTCCGCTTTATGTTATGGACGAAAACAAAATAAGGGAAAACTGCCGTATTTATAAAAATGCTTTTAAAAAATATTTCGGCGAAAACGCCCTTCCGCTGTTTGCAAGCAAAGCGGCGTCGTTTAAAAGGCTGTATGAAATTATGACTGAGGAAAAAATAGGAATTGACGTGGTTTCTTCGGGAGAAATTTTCACAGCAATAAAAGCAGGGTACAACCTTAAAAACGCTTATTTCCACAGCAATAACAAAACCGATGAAGATATTTCTTTTGCAATTTCAAACGGCATAGGCTATTTTGTTGTTGACAACATAGAGGAGCTTATTGCAATTGACAAAGAGGCAGAAAATCAAAAAACTGTGCAAAACGTTCTGCTCCGTATAACACCCGGAATTGACCCTCACACCTTTGAGGCAATATCAACCGGCAAGGTAGACTCAAAGTTCGGTTCTGCAATAGAAACAGGGCAAGCGCTTGAAATTACCACACAGGCGCTTAAAACGAAAAACATTAAGCTCTGCGGTTTTCATTGTCATATAGGCTCGCAGATTTTTGAAACCGAACCCTTCTTTAAGGCAGGGCTTGTTATGCTTGATTTTATTGCGGAGGTAAAAGAAAAGCTTGGTTTTGAAGCTTTACAGCTTAATCTCGGCGGCGGCTACGGTGTACGATATACCGAAAACGACCCTGTTTTTGATATTGACGCAAGTATCGGTGAGCTTTCACGCTTTATGAAGGAAAAGGCGCTTGCTCTCGGACTTAATATGCCGAAAATTCTTATGGAGCCAGGTAGAAGCATTGTCGCAAACGCAGGTATGACGCTTTACACGGCAGGTACGGTAAAAATAATTCCCGGCTTTAAGTCATATGTTTCAATAGACGGCGGTATGCCCGATAATCCGAGATACGCTCTTTACAAATCTTCATATACCGTTCTTAACGCCTCGAAAATGAACGAAAAAGCTGATTTTAACTGCTCGGTAGTCGGAAGGTGCTGTGAGAGCGGAGATATAATTCAGGAAAACGTGCCGCTTGTAAAACCCGAAAGGGGCGATATAATAGCCGTCCTAACAACAGGAGCTTATAACTACTCCATGGCTTCAAACTACAACCGTATCGGCAAGCCGCCTGTGGTTATGCTCGGCGATAGCGGCGATTATCTTGCCGTAAAAGGTGAAAGCCTTGAAGATATTGTCAGAAACGATATATAAAATTTTTTAGTACTCTGAGGTATAGTCAACGGCGGCTGTACCTCTTTTGTTCATTTTACTTGATTTTTTTGTGAAAGTAGTATATAATATAGATATATTTATTTTAGGTTAGGGAAAAAGCCATGACAGACAAACTATTATCCATACTTGAATTTGATAAAATCTTAGCGCTTATAGCCTCTCGTGCTGTAACAAATGCCGCAAAAGAAAACATAAAAAATCTCCGCCCCCTTACCGATTTCGGCGAAGTAGCAGAGCTTCAAAAGCAAATGTCCGATGCCACAGCCATGCTTGCACGGAGAGCTATGCCTCCCGTTTCTGTGGTTTCCGATGTTTTGCCATGCCTTAAAAGAAGTGAAGCAGGCGGTGTTTTGGGCCTTGGTGAACTGCTTGCGGTTGCAGGTACTTTGCGCATATCCGAGGCTTTAAAAAGATATTTTGACGAAGAGGACGACCTCGAAACGATTAACTCACTGAGCGCAAGGGTAACCGTTTTAAAGGATTTGCAAAGAGATATAACGGACGCAATTATAAGCGAGGAGGAAATTGCCGACGACGCTTCTTCGGAGCTTGCGGCAATTCGCAGAAAAATAAGAGGAATACACTCCAAAATAAAAGACATTCTAAACGATATGCTCCATTCGGAAAAATATTTAAAGCACCTAAGAGAGCCTATTGTTACCATGCGCGGTGACAGATATGTTTTACCCGTTAAGGCAGAAAGCAAAGGCTCGGTACAGGGTATTCTTCACGATTCTTCCGCAACCGGCGCAACTGTTTTCATTGAGCCTATTGCGGTTGTTGAGGAAAATAACCGTTTGCGTGTGCTTGCCGCGGCTGAAAAAGAAGAAATTGAAAAAATCCTTGCGGATTTTTCCGCAAGAGTTTCGGAATATTCAGAAGAAATAAGACAAAATTTTCTTGTGATAAAAGAAACGGACATTCTTTTTGCAAAGGCATCTTTTTGTATAGACTACCGCTGTCATGCGCCACAGCTAAACAAAAAAGGCGTTGTTGATATAAAAGAAGGCAGACATCCTTTAATAGACTCAAAAAAAGTTGTGCCGATAAACATAAATCTCGGCAGAGATTTTCATACGCTTATAATAACCGGTCCTAACACGGGCGGAAAAACCGTAACCCTTAAAACCCTCGGTTTGTTTTCGGTTATGACCCAGGCAGGACTGCACATTCCCGCAAAGCCCGGCAGCAGTATGCCTGTATGGGACGATGTTTTTGCGGATATTGGCGATGAGCAGAGCATTGAACAAAGCCTCAGCACCTTTTCGGCGCATATGGTAAATATAGGAGAAATTTTAAATAAAGTCACCTTAAATACGCTTGTGCTTTTTGATGAACTCGGCGCAGGAACAGACCCCGAAGAGGGTGCGGCTCTGGCAATAGAAATTCTTGAATATGTGCGTGCTTTCGGCGCTGCAACGGTTGCAACAACCCATTACAGCGAGCTCAAGCTTTATGCCATTTCGACGAGCGATGTTGAAAATGCCTCCTGCGAATTTGACGTTGAAACTTTAAGTCCCACATACCGTCTTTTGATAGGCTTGCCCGGTAAAAGTAATGCCTTTGCCATTTCAAAAAGGCTCGGTATTCCCGATAAAATAATTGACGGCGCTTCGGCAAGACTCACCGCAGAATCTGTAAAATTTGAGGATGTTGTTGCAGAGCTTCAGTCAAAACGTGAAGCCACAAGTCTTGCTCTCGAAGAAGCCGAAAAGCTTAAAAACGAGCTTAAAAACGAGATGCGCAGCGCAAATGAGAAAAACAGAGAAATAAAGGATAAAAACCGCCGACTTTTAGATGAAGCAAGAAACGAAGCGGCACGAATTGTGCAATCCGCAAAAGACGATATGAACGCCATACTTAAAGAAGCCGAAAAGCTTTCAAGAGAGGCGGCAAAAAGCGACCGCACAAAAGAAATGGAAAAAATGCGCCGCAAGCTGAAAGAAACAGGCGACAGCTACGATAAAAAGCTCGGCAAACGCCGTGAACAGCTTGGCAAAAACAAGCCCCTTAAAAACATTCAGCTCGGCGAAACGGTTGAAATTATTTCAATGAACGAAACAGGTACTGTTGTCAGCCTGCCAAATTCATCGGGTGACGCAATGATACAGGTAGGTATAATGAAAATCAAGGCAAATATCACAGACCTTAGAAGAACAGCACAGGAAAGCGCTTCCTCCGCCTCTCCCTCACGCCAGCGCCACGGCAGAAGCATTTCGAGCAAAGCCATGACCGCCTCAACCGAGCTTGACATAAGAGGAATGATGGTAGACGAAGGCTCGATGCTTCTTGACAAGTTTATAGACGATGCCGTTATGGCATCTCTCAAAACCATATCCGTAATTCACGGAAAAGGCACAGGTGCGCTCCGTGCGGGAATACACAAGTATTTAAAAAACAACAAATTTGTAAAATCGTACAGGCTCGGCAGTTACGGAGAAGGCGACAGCGGAGTGACAATAATAGAACTTAAATAAAATTTATACTTTTTATAGGTATATTCTTCTTGAAAAAAACAAAAAAGTATGATAAAATGTTCTAATAAAGAAAACGTTTACAGTTAAATTTTTGTACGGAGAGTGATATACATGTACAATTCAAAACCACTTAATGCGCACGCATTTGCCATAAATTTAAGAAAAATCAGGAAAGACCGAAACATAACTCAGGCGGAGCTTGCCAAAGCAATAAATGTTCAAAAAAGCAGTATATCAAACTATGAAAAGTCGGTCAGCGTGCCCGATATTCCGAAAGTTCTTGAAATTGCAAAAGTTTTGCAGATTGATGACCTTAATATGCTGTTTGGATATATTCCCGAAAATACCGTTGCCGAAAGCGAGGAAAACAACAGATATATACCGATTGTTGAACGTGTTTCATGCGACATGGAGCCTACGGACTCGGCTAACGTTATCGACCGTATGATGCTTCCGAATATAAACCTTAAATCGGGAAATTTTTTCGGATATATTGTACCCGACAACTCGATGTCACGTTCAAAAATCAGGAAGGGCGATATTGCAATAATAAGAAGGCAGTCAAATGTTTCGACAGGCGACATTGTTCTTGTTGCCGAAAAAAGCGGCAAGTCATACCTTCGCAAGCTGTATATGCTTAACAATAATTCGGTGGTTTCGCTTCAGCCCGACTCGGACGACAGCGGCTACCTTCCGATTACCTACGACCTTGACGATGAAAAT
>CACZWA010000059.1 GCA_902784685.1 uncultured Ruminococcus sp. | reverse complement strand
TAACCTCGCCAATAAGCCCCGCATTTCCAACCTTTACCGTTTCCATCATGGAAAAGCCCTTAACGTCACGGACTTTAACAACGGGGCCGTTTATTTCATATATTTCTCCAGTTGTCATTAAAACTACCTCCACAGCCAAAACGTAGCTGTTTTAAACCTCAATACTTAGGTCGGCTATTTCAAGAAAAGCGTCTCTTTCTTCGAGAAGTCTGTCAAAAACAGTATTATCGCATACGATATTTCTATCTGTATTGCTTACTCTTGCACCGCCGAGAAAATCTGCATTTTCTATTTTTACGGCTGTTTTAAACTCGCTTTCGAGCTTTTCTTTATAGGCAGAATCATTTTTATCAATAAATATAATTTTCTCGCCTTCACCGACGCTGTCAATGCCGCTTATTACGGCATTTTTTAAGTACTCGTAATATTTATCGCTTTTACGGAAATCGGCTATTTTCTTTTTGATTTCCGCAAAAACTTTATCAACTATTTCACGGCGTAAATTTAAAAGCTCTCTTTTACCTGCGGCTGATGCCTCGGAAAGCTGTTCGTTTTCTTCACGTTCAAGCTTCTCTTTTTCTGCTTTAATCGTTTCGTCAGCCTCTTTTTTTGCGGTGCGTGTCATATCGTGCACAAGTTTGTTTTTGTTAGCTTCAAACTCCGCAAGAATTTCATCAGCCTCTTTTTTTGCGTCCTCCATAATTGTTTTTTCAAACGCATTAAGCTTTTCATTTATATTGCTCATTTTTTACCTTCTTTCAAGCGGATTTTACGACAATTTTACTCCTATTGCCTCTTTAACATATGCCGTAATAGAATCCGGCGATCTTCCCGTTCCGTGTCTGTCAGGAATTTCAATAACAAGCGGCAGACGTTTTCCAAGCCTTATCTTATCTATTTCAGCTTTAAAACTGCCTGCAAGCTTCTCGGTTATTAACAAAACGCCTATGTTTTTATCGCTACCCACATATTCAAGGGCTTTCCCAAGCTCCCCTGCCGTGTGGGCTACTACTCCTTCCACTCCGGCAAGCCTCAGCCCCGTTAAAGTATCGACATTATCGCTTATGACATACATTCTCATAACGCATTACCTATTATAATTTATTGATTATAAGTATTGAAACAAGAAGTCCGTAAAGTGCAATACCTTCCGCAAGCGCAACATAAATAAGAGCTTTACCGAAAAGCTTCTCATTTTCGCTTATAGCTCCGATGGCGGCAGAAGCCGAAGTTCCTACGGCTTTACCTGCTGCAATGGTTGAAGCAGTGGTACAAAGTGCCGCTGCAATATAGGCAATACCTGTTCCTATTGACATATTATTTGCCGTTTCTCCTGCCGCAAAAACAGGCGAAGAAGCAAAAACCATAATTGATGCCGAAACAATTGCTGTAAAATATGTGCCTATATTTACAGTAAGCGCTCTTTTTGCACTCTTTATTTTATCACTGCCCTTAACATAAATAAGCGCAGGAACCGCAAAAGACAAAAAAATCATAACTACAATAAGTGAAACCAACATTTTAAATTACCTCCAAATTTTTTAATTCTTATTAATATTCACAGACTTAAACGGCTTTCCGTTTCCGTCATAATATCTTCCCATCATCTCATAAAATTCAAGCCTTAAAACCTGAATTGATACAACAAATGCTTCCATAGCCATAACAAATATATTCCCGAAAATCAGTATAAACGTATTTCCGAAGCTTCCCGGTGCGCCGCCCATAGAGGCGAGCTGATATACAACCATCATCATGCCTGCATGAACAAGAGCAAATGCGCCGAGCCTTATATATGAAATTGTATTTGTTACATAGCTTAAAAGCACATCAAACATTTCAAATCCGTTTACCATGCAGTATTCCGAAACGCTTTCGCCAAAACTAAAGCCCTTCCCCTCAAAAACGCCTTCTAAAGCTTCTTTAAGAAAAATTGCCACAAGCGGAACTGCAATAACAGCCGCCGTTATAGGTTTAGGTACTGTTATTTTAAACAGCAGTTTTGAAACGACTATCGCAAGCACGCCGCCGTAAAAAACAATCCCGGCAAGCCCGTTTTGCGAAAACAATGCGTCTGCTATGCGCCGTCGTTTTATGGAGTTTGCAATGTTCATCACCATTGCAAGAAGCACAAACACCGCTCCGACCGATACTGCCGAAATAAGCAAGGTTGTAGCGTCCTCCATGGGGTTAATCCAAAGGTGATGAATAATTCCTTCGTTACCGAATACACTGCCAAACAAGAAACCGAAAACGGTCGCAAAAATGCCTGCCATTGACATAATTCCAGCTATTGCAATCTTCTTCCATCTGTAAAGCAAGAAACCACCGATTGCAAGCACCAAACCCTGTCCGACATCGCCGTACATCATACCGAAAATTATCGAAAAGGTTATTGCCATAAAGGCTGTCGGGTCAATTTCGTTATATGCAGGCGTTCCGTACATCGAAAGGAACATATCAAACGGCTTTGCAAAAAAACTGTGCACAAGCCTTGTGGGCGGTGAAACATCAACTTTTTCGGGAGGAACGCTGTTTAAAATGAGATTGTCGTTTTCTTCAAGTTTATTTTTAAACTCTGCGCTCTCGCTCTCCGAAATCCAGTCGGACATCACAAACATTGTCTTTGTTCTTGCCGCCTCGGACTGAGTTTTCATAACCTCATATTTTCTTGCAATGCTCGAAAAAACTTCCTTTGTTTTCTCGGCATTTTCCTGTCTGAAATCATTAAGCTCACGTTCAAGCCTTTCTATTTCTGTCGTTAGCGCCAAATTTTCATCGCTTATATGTTTTATAGCCTCTTTGGGAGTTCCGACTGCTTTGCCCGATATTCTTATTCTCTCAAAATTAAGAGAAGCAAAAATATTGTCTACCTCCTCATGACAGCTGTGCGGCGTGAGATACATACCGTAAACGTAGTCTTTTTCTTCCGTGTTTTTAAAAAACAGTGCGTTTATGTCGCCCATAAACGTAACAAGCTTTTCATAGGAATTACGTTTCATTCGGCCAAATCTGAAGCGCATAAACTTAAAGTTAAAAAGCTCCTCCAGCTTATAATCACCGTCTCCAATACGCTCAAGCTGACCGAGCAACATATTGTTATCGTTTAAAATATCTGATATTTTACCGTACTCGGCTCTGTTTTTACTGTAAAACTCCTCGGCTTTAACGCAAAAATCCTCTATCTCGTCCGATTTTAGGTTTTTAAGTCCGGGCGTATAAACCGCCGCAACCTTCATTATTTCGCAAACTTCAAGTACTCTTTTATAAAGCTCCGAATAAGGATTATTACCGCTTTCAAAGCTTACAAGGCCATCAACGTTACCCATAACCGAAAGTGCATTTTCAATATGAACATCATGGTCTATTATATATTCATCAACTATTTTATCATAGTCTTTTATAGGAGCAATAATATTTAAAAGCTCCATTTTTTCGATTGCCATTTTTTCTCCTTTCTGCCATGAAGCAACAAGGCTATTTTATGAACACATAGTTCATAATTTCCGCAGGGCGCAGTGAGTATCTGACGCCTTCCGCAACCGAGCAGATATTTCCGAGTTCAAGTTCTTTTGCATGCAAATACCACAAAACGGCGGATATATTCTGCTCTCCTTTTTTTACCCTTCTTCCTATATCCTTCATCACAAAATCAAGCATAGCTCTTTCAAACATATGCGCACTGTTGCCGAGCGCTCCGTCATACGGTGTTTTTTCAAGATTCTCCCTCATTTTTGCAGTATTTTCCGAAAGCGTAAGCTTTTTTATCATATCTGCGTCTAATTTATAATGAACGGGTATAAGATAGCTGTAAACGTATTTATCTTTAACTTTAAAGTATTTTTTGCTTCGGTAAATCCATAAAATATTGTAAAGGTCTGCTTCGGTTCCGACACATTCTTCAATAACAGCTCTGTTTTCGGGACTGACATTTTCTCTTTCCTTCCAAAGCTCCGTAAAATAAAAATGGTCGAGTGCGGTTTCTATTTCAAAAAGCGTGGGTTGCTTTTCTCTTTTCAAAAGAGCGTTAAGCGGCTCATAGTACGGCGTTTCATGTATCGCCCTTGTAACCTCGTCAATATTTTTTACACTTTCAATTCTTATCTTTTTAAATGAGGACATATTAAAAAAATCGTCCGATTCAAATTCAAGTCTGAAAACGTCTCCGCTCATAACCTGCCTAATCATATTTTTTACTATATTTATTTCGTATTTATACATATAGCATTTGCAAAAAGCGGTATCCTCATTGTTTAAATAGTGCAGTATTTTAAGGTAGTCACGGTAAAGCGTTGTATTTAAAATCTGTTCAAGCCTGTCACGGTTAATCTCGCTCGTTTTCAGCGAGGTAAAAACGCCTTTGTAGTTTTCTTTTCCGCCAAGAAAAGCTATAAGCTCCGGAATAGATTTCATAACGGACATTTGCTGATAATCCTCTGCGTCAAGCAGTTTTGCAGACATTGCACGAACCTTTGTTACAACCGCACCGTAGTTATTTTCTCCAGTCACTAAAAGTACGCCTCACTTTCAGCCGAAAATCTTTTCAAAAATCAGCTGTTCCCATTTTTCGTGTTCTTTGTCGTATTTGTCATTCAGTACTTTTTTTGCCTTTTCAAAGTCTGCTTGAATTTTTTCTTTTCCGTCATTTACACGTTTTTCACTTTCCTGCTTTAAAAGTTCAATCTGCTTATCAATTTCATTGTTAAGTCGGTCAATTTCAGGATCAGCATCTTTTTGAGCCTCTTTTGAAACATTTTCATTAAGCCCTTTTGCATCATCAACAAGCTTATCTGCCTTTTTTTCTATTTCAATTATTTTTTTAATTATTTCATCCATTTTAAGGCATAACCTTCCTTCTAATTTTTAAGGCTGTGAAGCGGAGCAGGTATCCTTCCGCCCCTCGAAACAAAGCCTCCGTCGGTAAAGCCGTTAAGCGGCATTACCGGTCCGCTTCCTAAAAGTCCTCCAAATTCAAGAACCTCTCCCACCTTTTTACCGATTGCCGGAATAACTCTGACTGCCGTAGTTTTGCAGTTTACCATACCGATTGCGGCTTCGTCTGCTATTATTGCAGAAATAACCTCTGCCGAGGTATCACCAGGCACAACTATCATATCAAGTCCTACCGAGCAAACGCAGGTCATAGCTTCAAGCTTTTCAATTGTGAGCGCACCTTTTTTTGCCGCCGCAATCATGCCGGCATCTTCGCTTACGGGAATAAACGCTCCCGAAAGTCCACCGACGGACGAGCTTGCCATAACTCCGCCTTTTTTTACTGCGTCGTTAAGCATGGCAAGCGCCGCAGTTGTTCCGTGAGTTCCGCATGTGCCGATTCCCATTTCTTCAAGAATATATGCCACGCTGTCGCCAACCGCAGGAGTCGGCGCAAGCGATAAATCAACTATACCAAATTCTGCGCCGAGCCTCGAAGAAGCCTGCGACGCCACAAGCTGACCCATACGGGTTATTTTAAATGCGGTCTTTTTTATTACCTCGGCTACCTCGTTAAGAGGTGCATTTTTTCCGAGCTTTTTAATTGCATTTTGTACAACACCCGGACCGCTCACGCCAACGTTTATTACACACTCGGCTTCCCCGACTCCGTGGAAAGCACCTGCCATAAACGGATTGTCTTCAACGGCATTACAAAAAACAACAAGCTTTGCAGGACCTATACATCCGTTATCTGCCGTAAGCTTTGCCGTATCAAGGACGGTTTTGCCCATTTGCAAAACTGCGTCCATATTTATACCTGCTTTAGTCGAGCCTACATTCACCGACGAGCATAGTCTTTCGGTCTGTGCAAGCGCCTGCGGAATAGATTCAATAAGCTTTCTGTCGCCGTTTGTATAGCCTTTATGCACAAGTGCGGAATATCCGCCGATAAAGTTCACCCCGACATCCTTTGCGGCTTTGTCGAGAGTCTTTGCGATTTTAACAAAATCCCCTTTTGCGCCGTCGGCAATAATTGAAATCGGCGTTACAGAAATACGCTTATTTATAATCGGTATGCCATATTCTGCCGATATTTTTTCACATTCAGACACAAGATTTTCAGCTTTGTGCGTTATTTTATCGTATATTTTATCGCATACTCTGTCAACATCTTCTCCGGCACAATCCATAAGAGATATTCCCATTGTAACTGTTCTTATATCAAGATTTTCGTCCGAAATCATATGAAGTGTTTCAAGTATTTCCCATCTGTTAATCATATGCTCACCTCACTAATAAACTGCGGTAATTATATTCTGTGCATTGAATTAAAAATGCCCTCATGCTGTAATCTTATTTCAACGCCTATCTCTTGTCCGACTTCGCTTAAACTCTTTGATATTTCATCTATGCCTTTTTTTGATTTTTCCGTATCCACAAGCATAATCATTGTAAAAATATTCTGCATTATTGTTTGCGATATATCAAGTATATTAATATCAAGCTCGGCAAGCTTTGCACTTACCTTTGCGATTATTCCTACTTTGTCAGTTCCTATTACCGTTAATACTGCTCTCATACTGAAATCTCCTATCTTTTTTAATAAAAATAATTATACTGCTATGTATAAAAAATGTCAAGTGTTTTTGCCTAAAAACCGCCTTTGAAATGTGAAAAATACGTGTTTTAAGGACAATCTTACTTATTTTGTCCAATAATTTTTCAACGCTTACTGTTTATTTTTATTTTTTTGTGGAATACTTATTAAAAACAAAGGAGATTTAACGTGAAAGTTCCTTTCACGTTAGCCTCCGGCGGAATATACCGCCCGTGCGACTTTCCTCACATCTGTTCGGAAACGCACATGGGCACATTCATCTCTTATCATTCCTCTTCTCCGCAGATAAGAGAATATTTAATTACTTTTTGTGCCGATGCGGAGCGGCGGAATGGAGATTAAAATGAGTATTCACACAGATATGGCGGTTGAAGCACATGAATATTTTTCAGGCAGAAAAGGTACGTTGCCGCAAGGCATAAGGGTTGAAAAACGTGTTTTCGGCGGTCTTAAATACACAGGGATTTCCGTAACGGACGAAGAAGGAGCAAAATACATTGAAAAAC
>CACZWA010000058.1 GCA_902784685.1 uncultured Ruminococcus sp. | reverse complement strand
AATAGTAATTAAATATTCTCTTAATCAGCGGAGCAGAGGAATGATAAGAGATTAATGCGCCCATGTGCGTTTCCGAACGTGCATACGAAAATCCGCACAGGCCGGTATATTCCGCCGTAGGCTAACGTGAAAAGAAATTTCACAGTTAAATTATTTATAGCTTTCAATAAGCTTTTTAAATGCCGGCAGACTGCGCTCAATCATTTCGGTTGTTACGCAGTAGGCAATACGCACATAACCCTCGCAGCCGAAGCTGTCGGATGCAACAAGCAAGATGTCGTATTTTTTTGCCTTTTCGCAAAAAGCATTTGCATCAGGTTCGGGGGATTTCACAAACAAATAAAATGCACCGTCGGGATAAACACATTCATAGCCGTATTCGGTAAGTGCGCCGTAAAGAAGGTCTCGGTTTTTCTTATAGACGGAAATATCCGAGGTTTTACCTATAAGCGGAATAACCGCTTTTTGCATTAGTGAAGGTGCGCAAACATAGCCGAGCGCTCTGCCTGCTCCGCATACTGCGGCATATACGTCACGGCAATCGGGCATTTTGTTGCAGACCGCAATATATCCCAGTCGGTCGCCCGGAACGGAAAGTGATTTGCTGAACGAATAGCAAACAAGCGTATTATCATAATAATTCATAAGATAGGGGAGTTCGTCGGCTCTGTCGTAAACAAGCTCACGGTACGGCTCGTCTGTTATCAGATATACCGGGCTTGTGTACTCGGCAGATTTGTCTTTAAGGATTTCGCAAAGCCTTTTTATTGTTTCTTCCGACATAACAACGCCTGTCGGGTTATTCGGTGTGTTTATAATTACAGCTTTTGTTTTTTTGTTTATAAGCTTTAAAAAGGCATCGAAATCAATCTGAAAACTCTTTGTGTCGGCAGGTACAACAACAAGCTTTGCGCCAACCGCATTAACAAAAACTCGGTATTCCGGGAAGAACGGTGCAAAAGCAATAACCTCATCGCCGGGATTTGTAAGCGCTTTAAGCGATATTGTAAGTGAAGCGGCGGCACCGCAGGTCATATAGATATCGTCTTTTGTAATTCCTGCTGAAAAACGTTTGTTTATGTTTTCGGCAATTGCCGCTCTTGTTGGTTCTGCGCCTTGCGCCGAGGTATAGCCGTGAACAGATACGGAATTACCGCTTTTTGCAAGCCGTGCAATTTCATCATCAAGAGCGCTCGGTACAGGTACGCTCGGATTTCCGAGACTGAAATCAAAAACGTTTTCTCTGCCTATTTCTTTTGCACGCCTGTTGCCGTATTCAAAAGTTTCTCTTATGACGGAGCGCACTTTGCCGAGTGCTTCCATTTCTTTATTTATACTTGACACTTTATATCCTTCTTTCTCTACTCAAATAGTTTTATCTGTTTTTTTACGTCATCAATAGCTTTTTGTACTGCGCCTGACGACGGACCGCCGATTATATTACGCTGAGAAACACAGGTTTCAAGCGAAATTGCTTCGTAGACATCTTCGTCAAAAATATCCGAAAACTGCTTAAATTCTTCAAGAGACAGGTCGTTTAAAGCTTTACCGCAGTTTATCGAATAAAATACAAGTTTGCCGATAACGGCATGAGCATCACGAAACGGCATACCTTTTTTAACAAGATAGTCCGCACAGTCGGTTGCGTTGGTAAAGCCGCCGCCTGCACCTTTTTTCATATTTTCCTTGTTTATTTTCATTGTGCTTATCATACCTTCAAAAACGGGAAGGCACAGCTTTACGGTATCTACGGCGTCAAAAATTGCCTCTTTATCCTCCTGCATATCCTTATTATATGCAAGCGGCAGCCCCTTCATAAGAGTAAGCAAGGTTATAAGGCTTCCGTAAACACGCCCGGTTTTTCCCCTGATAAGCTCTGCAACGTCGGGATTTTTCTTTTGCGGCATAATTGAACTGCCGGTTGAAAAGGCGTCGTCCATTTCGACAAAAGAAAACTCATTAGTGTTCCATATTATAAGCTCCTCGCAGAAGCGGCTTAAGTGCATCATTATTAAAGAAAGCGCCGACGCAAGCTCAATAACAAAATCACGGTCGGAAACGCCGTCAAGGCTGTTTCTCGTTACGCCGTCAAAGCCAAGCTCATTTGCAACAAATTCACGGTCAATGGGGTAGGTGGTGGTTGCAAGCGCGCCGCTTCCGAGAGGCATAAAATTCATTCGTTTCATGCAGTCGCTAAGCCTGCCGAGGTCTCGAAGAAACATTTCCGCATATGCCATAACGTGGTGAGCAAAGGTTATCGGCTGGGCTTTTTGCATATGTGTATAGCCCGGCATTATTGTATCGGTATTGTTTTCCGCAAGAGAAATAAGCGTATTCTCAAGCGAAACAAGCATTTTCTTTATTTCTGCGGTTTCGTCTTTTAAGTACATTCTTATATCGAGCGCAACCTGGTCGTTGCGGCTGCGTGCGGTATGAAGCCTTTTGCCGGCATCGCCTATTTTTTCTGTAATAAGCTTTTCGATATTCATATGTATATCTTCGGCATCAATTTCAAATTCGGCTCTGCCGTTTTCAATATCGTCAAGCACTTCAAGGAGAGCCTTTTGTATTTTTTCACTGTCCTCTTTAGGTATTATGCCCTGTTTGCCGAGCATTTTGCTGTGTGCAAGACTTCCTTTTATATCTTGCTTATACATTTTGTGGTCAAAGCGGATTGATGAATTAAAATCATCGACTTTTTTGTCGGTTGCTTTTTGAAAACGTCCGCCCCAAAGCTTCATATAATCACGTCCTTTAGCTTTTGTACTTAAAAATTATATCACATAATTATGCATAAATCAATACATATTTTCAATAAAATTTAATTTGTGAACAAATGATAAAAATTTACAAAAGGACTTGATTTTAAGTGAAAAATATTGTATAATTTTAATATAAAATATTATAGTTTTTTATGATGGCGAAAGGAATGGTTTTATAATGAAAAAAATAATAAGTTTTATTGCGGCTACGGCACTTGCTGTCAGTGTGGTTTCTGTTTCTGCTACGACAGGCGGTAAAATGGATAATTTTAAAGAAAAAAATGTCTATACATCAAATATTTATACTGATATTGCGGCAGACAGTTGGTATAGAGGCAATGTTAAGCAGTGCTATGAGCTTGCGCTTATGTTAGGTGACGGCAACGGAAATTTTAATCCCGACGGATATGTTACGCTTGCAGAGGCTGTAACTATGGCGGCAAGAGTATATAATATATATTACGGCGGCTCCGGCACTTTTGACACCTCGGTAGGTGCGCACTGGTACGATTCAATTGTAAGCTATGCCGAGAAATCGGGCATTATAAAAGCAGGCCAGTTTACTGATTTTGAAAGGCAGGCAACCCGTGCGGAAATGGCGACGATTTTTGCCAATGCTCTTCCTTCGGACGAGTTAAATGCAATAAATAAAGTTGAGGCCATACCCGATGTGCCGTCAACGGATGCAAGATTTGCAGCCATACAGAGCCTTTATAATTCGGGTATTGTCGTAGGCAGCGACACGGCAAGAAACTTTAAGCCGGATACAAATATTAAAAGGTCGGAAGCGGCGGCTATTATTTGCCGTATGGCGGTAAAAAGCTCACGTTTAAAGATTGACGATATTAAGGCGGCAACATCACAGCAGGGCGAAACCGCCGAGAGTACAAATATTGCCAGTCAGCAGACAAGCACTCAGACGGAAAGCGGAAATACTTCGGGCGGCGGTTCGTCAAGCAGCAGCTTTAACGGAACATCAGGCAAAACATCGGGCTCGGGCGGCAACTCGGGCGGCAGCTCCGGCGGCAGCATAAACACAGGAACAGGTTCGCAGGTCGGAGAAGATATACCGGACGATGCCAATACGGATGATGGCAATACAATAAGCGAATCGGATCTGAAAAATAATGAAAATAATAAAACCGAAGATGGACCGGCGGCAGAATTGGGCACTTGGAGCGCAAAACGTGTTGCAGATGATTATGGAGATGTAACTTATGCTATAGATAGAAAAGACGAGAGTGCTATAATTAATTTTAATTTGAACAGTAACATATCCGATAAAGAACTTGATATGTCAAAAATGAGGATAGGTCTCGTTAAGGTTGATTGGGTTAAAGGCGTTGTTGAATTTATCGGAAAAGATATAAGGCTTTGGGGAAGTTATAAAAAGGTATCGGGAGAGAGTGAACTTGTACCGGGGTCGTACTGTCTTGAAAATATTATAAATAGCTCGGTTACAACATTCGAGTGTATGCTTGCTCCTGAAGATGCCGCAAGATTGAATGATACAGGATATATTGAAAAAATCAATAATCCGTCAGACGGAGAAAGCTTTATCTTTGCTATGGAGCCGGAATGGTATGACGGTTCGGCAGCCGAATTCATAGTTGTACAGAAAGGGAAAAAGGTTCTAACCATAAATAATTTTGCTGAAGGTTCTGTAGTAAGATATTTGTTTACAGCATCAGATGAGAAAGCTACAAGAGTTGTAACAAGCAAAATAATTCTTCCGTTTGACTGCGAGAGTATAATTTTCTGTACACTTTATAAAGAACCGATAAAAGAAGTAATACTTGATGACGAGTCGCTTGGCGGCGGTGTGGAATTTGATGAAGTTCATAAATAATTAAAAATAGTTGTTTTAAAATGGGTGCTTACGCTTTGGCGTAAGCACCCATTCACATATATGGGTTTTTTTAAATATAATGATAGTATAGCTTTCGTATAATAAATAACGCATGGAGGGGCTTTTGATGCGAATGTGCGATGCTCATTGCGACACGATGATGAAAATTGATGAAGGCTTGACCTGCGATTTTTCTTTTGAAAAGGCGTCGGCTTGCGGCGGTTTTCTTCAAATATTTGCCTGTTTTACCGAGGACGGAGAGAGTGACGCTTATTTTGCGGCGTTAAGAAAAATAAACCGTTTTCTTGATTTTATAAGAGAAAAAGATAATTGCTGTGTCGCATATACGCCTTGTGCGGCAAAGAGAATAACGGAAGCAGGCGGTCTTGCGGCAGTTCTTTCACTTGAAAACTGTGCTTGTCTTGAAGATGACCCCGAAAACATTTATAAATTCTATAATCTCGGCGTAAGGTGCATTACGCTTACATGGAACGGCGCAAACAGCTTTGCAGGCGGTTGCCTTGAACGGGGTGGGCTTACAAAAAGAGGGAGAGACCTACTCCAAATAGCAGGTCGCCTCGGAATACTTGTAGATGTGTCGCACCTAAACGAGCAGAGCTTTTATGATGTTTTGTCGGAAGGCTCATGCAAGGTTTTTGCATCGCACAGCAGTTGCGCTGAGATTAACGATAATCCGAGAAACCTAACCGACCTTCAAATACTGAAAATATATTCCCGTGGCGGTATTGTTTGCGCCTGTCCGAATCCGCCTTTTTTAAACGGCAGTCGCAAAGCAAAAAGAGAGGAATTTGCACAACATATACGCCATATTATGCGGCTTACGGACGGTCGTGGCGCAGGGATAGGGTCGGATTGTGACGGAACGGAGAACTGCTGTGAATGGCTTAAAACGACAGCCGATTATTTGAATTTCGACAAGGTGTTGGAAGAAAACAATTTTACAAAATTTGAAATTCGAGATATTTTTTCTTGCAATTTTGGACGTTTTTTTGGCATATGTGACAAAAAATGAAATTTTTTAAAAATCCTATTGCAATTTTACTCTGAATGTGGTATTATATATATGTTATGAAAAAATTATGTTTTGTATAGTTTAAAGAGGTGGATTTTTTGTTTATATCAAAAAAAGCTTTGGCGGTCAGTCCGTCGTCAACGCTTGCAATCAATTCAAAATTTAAAGCGCTTAAAGCCCAGGGCTTGGATGCCGTAGGATTCGGAACGGGAGAACCGGATTTTGATACTCCTGAAAATATAAAAAATGCGGCAAAAAGAGCGCTTGATAACGGTTTTACAAAATATACCGCCGCTTCGGGAACACCGGAGCTTAAAAAAGCGGTTTGCTATAAGCTTAAAAGAGATAACGGGCTTGATTATGAGCCGTCGCAAATTGTGGTTTCAAACGGCGCAAAACATTCACTTATGAACGTGTTTACCGCTATTTGCGACCCCGGCGATGAGATTATAGTTCCTGCGCCGTATTGGGTAAGCTATACGGAGCTTGTTCGTTTGGCGGACGGTGTGCCGGTTATTGTGCATACAACGGAGGAGTCGGGCTTTAAGCTCAGCCCGGAAGAATTTGAAAAAGCCATTACTCCAAAAACGAGAGGCATAATTATGAACAGCCCAAGTAACCCGAACGGAATGGTCTATTCGGCGGAGGATTTAAAGGCAATTGCCGATATTGCGCTTAAACACGGTCTTTATATAGTTTCGGACGAGGTTTATGAACACCTTGTATATGACGGTCATACGCATACAAGCATAGCCTCCTTCGGACCGGAATATAAAGAGGCAACAATTGTGGTTAACGCTGTTTCAAAAACCTATGCTATGACAGGATGGAGAATAGGTTATACGGCAAGTAACGAGCCGCTTGCAAAGGCAATGGCAAACGTGCAGAGTCACTCAACTTCCAACCCGAACTCAATTGCGCAGGCGGCGGCAACCGAGGCACTTTTGGGAGACCTCAGTGCAGTTGCAGAAATGAGAAAAGCCTTTACCAAAAGGCGAGACTATATGTATAAGCGCATAAATGCGATGGAAGGCGTTTCGTGTACACTTCCCGAAGGCGCATTTTACATAATGATGAATATTTCAAAGCTTAAAGGAAAAACCTTTTACGGCAAACGAATTGAAACAAGCGACGATTTTGCCGAGATACTTCTTGATAAAGCTCTTGTTGCGGTTGTTCCGTGCAGTGGTTTTGGCAATGACGATTTTATTCGCTGGTCGTATGCAACCTCTATGGAATCTATTGTAAAAGGTATGGATACTGACAAACTCGGTCTACCGCAAGCAAACTAATACAAGGCAGGAGTTTAACGGTTTTTATTTGACAGTTATATGATAAAAAGGATAATGGTGCGGTTTTGTTAAAAACCGCACCATTGCTTGCTTTCCGCCCTTTAAATCTCTACCGTATAAGCGTACGCCTACAAGTTTTAAAGGACGAAATATACCTTCGCTTTTCAGCCTCTGCCTATCTTTATACTAACTATTAAAGTACTTTACTTAAAAAGGCTTTTGTACGCTCACCCTGCGGATTTTCAAAAATCTGCTGCGGCGTGCCTTCTTCCATAATTTTTCCTTCGTCCATAAATATAACTCTGTCTGCAACCTCTTTTGCAAAGCCCATTTCGTGAGTTACAACAACCATTGTCATTCCTGCCTTTGCAAGCTCCTTCATAAGGTCGAGAACCTCGCCGACCATTTCGGGGTCAAGCGCCGAAGTCGGCTCGTCAAAAAGCATAACTTCAGGCTGCATACAAAGCGCACGGACAATTGCAATACGCTGTTTCTGTCCGCCCGAAAGCTGTGACGGATAGCTTTCGGCACGGTCGCCGAGACCTACACGTTCAAGCATTTCGTGCGCCTGCTTTTCTGCATCTGCCTTAGACATTTTAAGAAGCTTCTGAGGCGCTAAGGTCATATTTTTAAGAATTGTCATATGCGGGAAAAGATTGAAATGCTGAAAAACCATTCCCATTTTCTGCCTGTGAAGGTTAATATTTACCTTTTTATCGGCAATGTTTATGCCGTCAAGGTAAATTTCGCCTTCTGTCGGGATTTCAAGCAGATTAAGCGAGCGTAAAAAAGTAGATTTACCGCTGCCCGAAGGGCCGATAACAACTACAACCTCGCCCTTTTTAATTCCCGTGTTAATTCCGTTAAGAGCCTTTATTTTGCCGTCACGGTAATATTTTTTCAGACCTTTTACGTCAATAAGTATTTCATCTGTCACTGTTCATCAGTCTCCTTTCGAGCTTACCTATAAGCCAGGTAAAGAATATTACGATAACAAGATAAGTGAGTGCGACTGCAAACAGCGGCATAAAGGGTGAATATGTAGCGGCACGGATAATATTTCCGCCCATTGTAAGGTCACGGATTGTAACGTAACCTGCAACCGAAGTTTCTTTTAAAAGAACAATAAATTCGTTTGCAAGTGCCGGAAGCACGTTTTTAAGCGCCTGAGGAATAATAATATGCCGCATGGTCTGAACATAGTTAAAACCAAGGCTTCTGCCTGCCTCAAACTGACCGCCGTCAACGGACATAATTCCCGAACGGATAATCTCGGCAACGTAAGCGCCTGAGTTTATTCCAAACGCAAGAACCGCAACCATCATGCTGTTTCTCGAAGAAGCAAAAATTATGTAGTACATAATCATAAGCTGTACAACAACGGGCGTTCCTCTTATTACGGTAAGATAAATCTTGCATATAAGGTTAAATAAAGAGAGAATTATTTTGCCTATTCCCGGACGCATTTCCGAGGCGGTTTTGTCATAGCTTGAACGGATAATCGCAACGATTGTACCTATACATATACCGAGAATTACGGCAAAGAAGGTGATTTTCATTGTGTTTGCGAGACCTGACGTGAGGTATCGCCATCTGTCGTCAGCTATAAAATTCAAATTAAAATCTGCTTGTATATCAGAAAAATTCAAAACTTTTCAAATCCTTTCAAAAGGTAAAAAACATTGAGGCGGGTTACCCCGCCCCGTAGCTTTTTATATACGCTTTTTATTTGTTGTTTGCTGCAACATAAGCCTTTGCAGGTTCTTTGTCAATAATTACGCAGTCAACCTTGCCTGTGATAAGAGCCTGAACAGCTTCGTTACCGGAAGCATATTTCATAACTCTGTCAGAGCCGAAATCATCCTCAGCGTAAATGTCGCCTGTTGTACCCTTCTGAGTACCGATAAGATATTTTGCGCCGTCAGCTGAAAGGTCATCAACAGTAGCGATTTTGCTGCCTTCGGGAACAATAACAACCTGAACGCCTTTAGCATATGAAGTTGAGAAGTTTATGTTCTGGAGACGTTCTTCGGTAACGGTCATACCTGCCATACCCATATCGGCTTTGCCTGTCTGAACGGCTGTAATGATTGTGTCGAAGTCCATATCGTCAATAACAAGCTTTCTGTCAAGCTTATCGGCAATAGCTGCCGCCATTTCTGCGTCGATACCTACAATTTCGTTGTTCTCATAGTATTCATAAGGCGGGAACTGAGCGTTTGTAGCCATGTGAAGCTCTTCTTTACCGTCTGCATTTTCCTGGAAC
>CACZWA010000057.1 GCA_902784685.1 uncultured Ruminococcus sp. | reverse complement strand
CCGAAAGCTGCTCACCTGTTGCGGCAAGCACAACCGAGCTTGTTGAAAAAGCAAGGCAAATTCACGGAACGTTGCCGGTTGTTACGGCGGCATTCGGAAGAATGCTCACGGCAAATTCGATGATGGGAATAATGCTCAAAGGAGTAAAAGAAACGGTATCGCTTCAAATAAGGGGTGACGGACCTCTTGAAAGCGCCGTTACGGTTTCGGACTGCTTTGGAAATGTCAGAGGATATGTAGCAAATCCGCTTGTCGATATTCCGCCGAAATATAAAGGAAAACTCGACGTTGGCGGTGCTGTGGGAAACGGAACGCTTACGGTAGTGCGTGATATGGGACTTAAAGAGCCTTATGTGGGAAAAGTACAGCTTCAAAGCGGCGAAATTGCCGAGGATATAGCTTATTACTATGCTGTTTCCGAGCAGGTGCCTTCGGTTGTGGCACTCGGCGTGCTGGTGGATAGGGATTTAAGCGTTAAAGCGGCAGGAGGATATATTGTTCAGCTTATGCCGGACGCCACCGAAGAAGAAATAGCAAGGATTGAAGAAAATTTATCGGGGCTTGCTCCCGTAAGCGCACAGATTGCGGAAGGATATACTCCCGAAATGCTGCTTGACGGCGTGCTTAAAGGCTGTAAGCTTAAAGAGGTAACGGAGGCTACTCCCGAATATAAATGTAACTGCACAAAAGAGCGAATTGAAAAAGCGCTTGTTTCTCTCGGAAAAGCAGAACTCAAAAAAATAGCGGACGAGGACGGCGGCGCAGAGCTTGGTTGCTACTTCTGCGGTAAAAAATATAATTTTTCGGCGGAAGAACTGATTTCTTTGGCGGAAAAAATTTAAAAAATACTTGAATATTATGGAAATATATTGTATAATTAATATATTAAACAGTAAATATTTTTATTGAATATTTTTGAAAGGCGGATTTTTTTATGGAAGCATTTGGACAGTACGGAATGATTATTTATCTCGTTGTTATTTTTGCGGTAATGTATTTTATTATGATAAGGCCGCAACGTAAGCAGGAAAAACAACAGCAGGCTATGATTAACGCTGTGAAGGTCGGAGATGAAATTATCACAATCGGCGGTATTCACGGCAAAATAACAAAGATTAAAGACGATGATATTACACTTGTTACATCAACACAGAAAACATCAATTGAAATTTCTCGTTGGGCAATTAAAGACGTAACAAAATACGTCGAGGATATAAAAGCCGAAAAGAAACATGAAAACAAGATGAATGAAGAAAGCAAAAAGGCTGATGACAGCGGCAAGCTTGAAGCGGAGATTGACTGACAAAAGATAAGCGGTCAGCTTTATCCGCAGAGAAGAAAAGCGCTGATAATGGGGGATGAATTATGTCGCAGAAAAAAGACCATGGTTTTATAACCTTCTTTTTGCCGTTTGTGGCAATAGGGTTTGTTCTCACGCTGATTGCTTTTTTGTTTGTGGCGGTGGTGTATCGCTTTGTGCCGCTAAGCTCTGCGGTGCTTAAAGTGATTACGGCGGTAATTTCCGTTTGCGTGCTTCTTATAATTTCCTATTTGTCGGCAAAGGAAGCGGCTTCGGTAATAACAGGCGGAATAACTGCGCTGATTTATTCGGTCATTCACAGTATTTTTGCTGTTTTGTCGGGCTCAGTGCCGCTTCTTTCGGTAAGAACTCCTTTTATTATTGCAACAGGTTTTTTAATAGGTCTTATCGGTGCAATTTTCGGTGACGGAAGCGTAAGAGGGCGCAGACGCAGATACAGATGAAATGAGGAAAACGCATATGACAAAGGCAAATAACGCCGCCGTTTCGGTGGTGCTTATTATAATGATTATGCTGTCCGCAACGCTCGGACTTGTTGTTGCGGGAGAAACGCAGATTAAAGGGCTTATGAAGGCGACTGCTTCCGAAAAATCGGAAGGGAGCAAGCTCGGTCAGCCCTCTGATTTGATTTTTGCGGTTATGCCCGAAGAAACCGCCGCTTTTGATAAAAAAACGGACGGCGAAAATTCGGACAGGCTTTTTTATGATTATATGATGCCTTTTCCTTTTAAAAGCATGGGCAAAGGATTGACGGTAACGGAAAAAATTGTTTCTTTTATACCGATTTTGACTGAAAATGTCGTGCTTATTGAGTAGAAAAAATAAAAATAAATATATTTAATTATTTTTGAAAGGATTGAAATTTATATGAAAGCAAAAAGCATTACAAAGTTAGTGCTGATAGTTCTTGTTATTGCCGCTCTTATATGCCTTTCCGTTTTCGGACTTAGCTTTAACGGCAAAACTTATATCAGCAAAGCATCGGAGGGTATTAAATACGGTCTTGATATTGCCGGCGGCACCTCTATTCTTTACGAGGCTCAGCAGTCTACTGTCAGCGCTGAGGAAGCAAGCACGGTTATAAATATTATGAGAACCCGTCTTGATGAAAAAGGTTACACAGAAGCAACAATCACCCGTGAGGGCGAAAAGAGATTTGCGGTTGAAATTCCCGATGTAACAGATACACAGGAAGTCGTTGAAATTCTCGGCACAACAGCAAAGCTTACTTTCGTTGACCCCGAAGATAAGGTTATAATTGACGGAAGCATGGTAAAAAATGCAAACGCAAACATTACAACCGATTCCACAACAGGCAAAACAAAAACAGTTGTAAGTCTTGAATTTAAAGACGAAGGCACGAAGGCTTTCACCGAAGCCACACAGAGACTTTACGGTCAGCCTGACGGCCAGAACTTTATAGCAATTAAACTTGACGATACAGTTATTTCGGCTCCGAGAGTAAACAGCGTAATTAACGATTCTTCTTGTATAATTGAAGGTGATTTCAAAACAGACGAAGCGAAGAACCTTGCTTCTCTTATCAATTCGGGTAACCTTCCGTTTGAACTTAAAGAAATAAGCTCAAACACGGTTGATGCAACTCTCGGTCACGGCGCACTTGAAAACGCTGTAAAAGCAGGCTTAATCAGTCTTATAATTATAATGCTGTTTATGATATGCTTCTACCGTTTGTCGGGCTTCCTTGCTTCAATAGCTCTTGCATTCTATACGGCAATCGTTGTACTTATTCTTTCGTTGTTCCACGTTAACCTTACTCTTTCGGGTATTGCGGGTATCGTGCTTTCAATGGGTATGGCGGTTGACGCAAACGTCGTAATTTTTGAACGTATAATAGACGAGCTTAATAACGGCAAGAGCGTAGGTGCGGCAGTCAGAGCAGGCTTTGACAGAGCTATGACAGCCGTTATCGACTCCAACGTTACAACAATCATCACTTGTATTGTGCTTTACCTTCTCGGTACAGGTACGGTTAAGGGCTTTGCAATTACTCTTTTAATCGGTGTAATCGTAAGTATGTTTACAGCAATTATCGTTACAAAGTTCCTTATGACAAGAATGGTAGAACTTGATGTTAAAAACCGCAAGCTTTACGGCTTCGGTGTTAAAGCGTAAAGAAGGAGGCGGCTTATAATGTTTAGTATAATGAAAAATTCAAAATATTGCTTTATAATTTCTGCAGCCATAATCCTTATCGGCGTAATCTGCCTTGTAGTAAACGGCGGCTTCGCTACGGATATTGACTTTTCGGGCGGCTGCAAAATGGTTGTTGATACAAACGGCGCAAAAGATGTTTCGTCAGATACAATAAAAAAGGCTGTTGAAGATGCCGGATATAAATACTACGGCGTCGTTACAATGGGCGAAAATCAGATGCAGATTAAAATGTCCAATGTAGATGATGTTACTGAGAGAACAAAGGTTTACGAGGCTGTTAAAAAAGCGGCAGGTCTTACAGCGGAGGATTATCTTTCGTGTGAAAACATAAGCGCAACGCTCAGCTCCGACCTTCTCACAAATGCGCTTCTTGCTCTTATTGTTGCAATTGTGCTTATACTTGTTTATATTTATATTCGTTTCGAGTTTGCGGCAGGTGTTGCGGCAGTTATTGCGCTCCTTCATGACTCGCTTATTATGCTTTCGTTTTATGCGATTTTCCGTTTCACGGTTAACTCAACCTTCGTTGCGGCAATTCTTACAATTATCGGTTATTCCGTAAACGCAACAATCATCGTATTCGACCGTGTTCGTGAAAACAGAAAATATGTAGGAAAATCTTCTTTTGAAGAGGTTTGCGAAAAGAGTGTACGCCAGACATTAAGAAGAACGGTAAACACAACAATAACAACACTTATTGCTCTTGTTGTTCTTTATATTCTCGGCGCAGACTCTATAAAAGCCTTTGCAATTCCGCTTATGATAGGTGTAATAGTAGGTACTTATTCTTCTGTTATGCTTGCCGCTCCGCTTTGGAAGCTCATAAGAGGTAACGGAAGCGCTACCGTAAAAAAGTCTAAAAAAGCGTAATATACGAAAGGATGATTTTAAATGTTAAGTAAAATATTTAAACCAAAAGTTTGTCTTTGGCTTATAGTTGCACTTCTTGTTGTTTCGATATGTTTTGTTCCCTTTACGACCTCGTATTTTATGGGTACAAAAATCCCGACAGGAACGCTTCTTGTTCTTCTTCCGATACTTCGCGGAGTTATTTATGCCATTGTAATTTCCTGTGAGCCGGAAAAAATGACAGACAAAAAGAAAAACGCTTTTGCAATAGCATATGCTTGCCTTTTCGTAGTGTTCTATGCACTCGATATTTGGGCAATAGTTTATGCGATTATGAAAATGCGCTAAAATGAGTTTTGCGGCTGACTGTTAAAATGCGGTCAGCCGTTTTTTAAAAGATAAAAACAGCACTTTGGTTACAAAGGAAGGCGTGACAACTCAATGGCTTCAAAAAGCAAAACGGTTTATTTATGTGACGAATGCGGCTACGAAAGCCCGAAATGGCTCGGAAGATGTACTTCCTGCGGCGCATGGAATACTTTAAGAGAAAGAAAAATAAGTGTATCGCCGTCAGGCTCTTCGCCCGAAAGAAAGCTGACTTCAGCTACCGATGTGGTAAGGCTGAGCAAAGTAACCGCAGGAAGCGAGGAAAGAATTTCCTGCAAAATAGGGGAGCTTGACCGTGTTCTCGGCGGAGGACTTGTCGTAGGCTCACTTGTGCTTGTCGGCGGCGACCCCGGCATAGGCAAATCTACCTTGCTTCTTCAAACGGCGCAGAAAATGTCGGAAGAAGCGGATATACTCTACGTTTCGGGCGAGGAATCCGAAAAGCAGATAAAAATGCGTGCCGACAGGCTTGACGGTGACAAATGCGATATTGACCTTTACTGCGAAACTGATATTGATAAAATTCTTGCGGCGGCGGAAAAAGTTAAGCCGGACGTTATGATAATCGACTCAATCCAGACGGTTTACAGCGAGGATATATCCTCTGTTCCGGGGAGCATAACACAGGTGCGGGAGTGCTGTATGATGCTTATGAAATATGCAAAGCAATCGGGTACGGCGGTTTTTATTGTAGGTCATGTTACAAAGGAAGGAACAATTGCAGGTCCGAGAATTTTGGAGCATATGGTAGACTGCGTGCTTTATTTTGAAGGTGAACGTCATCACAGCTACCGTGTGCTTCGTGCCGTGAAAAACCGTTTCGGCTCAACAAACGAAATAGGCGTTTTTGAAATGGAGGGTGACGGACTGCACGAGGTGGAAAATCCGTCCTCGGCGCTTTTAATGGGCAGACCGAAAGACGCTCCCGGCTCTGCCGTTGTTTGTACGGTGGAGGGAAGCCGTCCGATACTTGCAGAGGTACAGGCGCTTGCTTCGCCGGCAGGGTACGGCAATCCGAGGCGAATGGGTACGGGAATTGACTACAACCGTATGACAATGCTTCTCGCCATAGCGGAAAAACGCCTCGGACTTAACCTTCAAAATCTCGATATTTACATAAACGCCGCAGGAGGACTGAAAATAACCGAGCCTGCCGCCGACCTTGCAATAATAACCGCAGTATATTCGGCGGTAAGCGGCAAACCTATTCCCGGAGATATGGCGGCAATAGGCGAAACGGGACTTACAGGAGAAATACGAAACGTAAATCAGACGGACAAACGTATAAGCGAGCTTGCAAAAATGGGCTTTAAAAGGTGCATTGTGCCCGGCGGTAGCAAGCTTGAAAAGAAAAACGGCGCAGAGCTTCTTTTTGCCGATAATCTTGCAGACGTAATCAGGCTATGTTTCGGAGGTAAAAAGGAGGGGAAAGCGTGATTTTACAAGCACCGGCGAAAGTGAATTTCAGTCTTGATATTGTAGGAAAGCGTGATGACGGTTACCACGAGGTAAGAATGGTTATGGAAACCGTCTCCCTCTATGATACGGTTAAAATATATAAGGATAGCAAAATCAGACTGCGTTGCAGTTTGCCGTATATTCCGACAGACGAGAGAAACATAGCGCATAAAGCGGCGACGGCTTTTTTTGAAAAGAGCGGAATAAAGGGCGGAGCAATTATTGATATTGTTAAGCGTATTCCCGTAGCCGCAGGGCTGGCAGGCGGCAGTTCGGACGGCGCTGTGGTTTTGAAAGGGCTTAATATTCTTTACGGAAAGCCATTTAACGACGAAAATTTAAGAGAAATGGCGGCGAAAATCGGTGCAGATGTGCCATACTGCATAAACGGCAGGCTTGCACTTGCCGAGGGCATAGGCGAAAAGCTTACTCCGCTTGGAAAATGTCCCAAAATGCTTGTGCTTCTTGCAAAACCGAATGTTTCGCTCTCGACAAAATGGGTGTATTCTATGATAGAATGGGAAAAAATCGAGCGTCACCCAGATACGGAGGGTATTATTTCGGACCTTCGAGACGGCAAAATAAATGCCTTTGCGGAAAAAATGCATAATGTGCTTGAAGAAGTTTCGGTAAGCCAATACCCCATAATTGACACAATTAAAAAGACAATGATAAAAGGAGGCGCCCTCGGAAGCATTATGAGCGGAAGCGGCCCCACTGTTTTTGGGGTTTTTGACGATGAAACAAAAGCAAATGCCGTAATGAGAGAACTTAAAAATATATGTAGCTTTGTGTATCTTGGACATACACTTTAATTTAAATTGTAAAAGGAATGTTATTTAAAGAGGGCAGAAGCTGAAAAGCAGGAAGTGGTGCAGTTTTGTTAAAAACTGCACCACTAA
>CACZWA010000056.1 GCA_902784685.1 uncultured Ruminococcus sp. | reverse complement strand
ATTATTGAAATGTATTCCCGGCTTTCGGAAAAAAACAAGGGAAAACTCGAAATGTTTCTTGAAATGCTTATTGAAGCACAAAACAAACAAAGCTGATTTTTCATGCTATTTAATTTAAAAAACTGCTCTCATATACACAAAAGAGCAGTTTTTTTAAATCACGGACTATCAGAGCAATCATTGACTTTAATTTAACAATGTGCTATAATATATTCGGTAATTTGCGGCGCAGTTTTAATAATTCTTTACTGCTTTACCACATCAATCCCGGTATAATAATATTTTAGAATATCAATATAGTTTTTGCCGCTGTCGGCGAGAAATTTACTGCCCCACTGGCTAAGTCCTACTCCGTGGCCGTAGCCTTTAACTTTGAAGATTATTTTATCTCCTTCGGGTGTGATACTGAAATTATGCGAGCGCAGGGAAAACATTGACCTTATTTTTGTGCCTTTAAACTCGGCTCCGCCGATTTTTATGCTCATAACACCGCCGCCCTCGGACAGGGTAGGCTCCGAAAACCACTCGGAGGGATTTTCGCCGAAAACTGCCTCAGGAGCTTCGCTGAGTATAATTTTTTTAAATTCGTCCAAGGTAAATTCGGCGGTAGAGTTAAAATTAGGGGCGTTTTCGTCAAAACTGCTGCTTACGCTTTTAAGGTACGGCACGTCACCGCCCCAAACGTCTGCGGCGTTTTCGGTATTTCCGCTTGACATAGAGTAGTAGACAGCCGAAATAGGCGCACCGTTCCAGACGGCAATTTCGTTTTCGGTACTCTTAACCGCTTTTTCTATTTTTGAAAGATTTTCCTTTGCGTTGTCACCCCATGCGGCGGTTAGCTCATCTACGGATTTCCACGCTTTACAGTGAGCGGGATTTGTACATACGGGAGCGCCTTTATGCTCCGCTACGTCGCCTTTGCTCGCCATAATTCGTGAAATAATAAAAGTTCTTGCGGCAACCGCCTGAGCTTTTAAGGCTTCTTCGGGAAAAGAGGCGGGCATTTCCGCCCCGACAACGCCGACAAGATATTCTTCAAGGTCAAACTCCCTGACTTCATCTGCCGAAACGATATAGCTTTTGATTTTGTAGGGCGGCTTGCCGAGTTTTTCCTCCGCCTGTTTTTTATATTCCGCAGAAAGCGGCGTTTGAGGCTTTGAAGGAGCAAAGCCGCCGCTTATAAATACCGCTATGGAAGGAATAAGAAATATAAGACAGGCATATATAATTATGCAGATAAATAACCGTTTCATAAGCTCCACACTCCACACTAAATATATGTGCAGAGCATAATAATTATGAAAAAACACACAAAAAACAAAAAATCACCTTACTTTATCATAAAACTGTCACAATTTCAAGGTAAAATTAAATTGCTAAATTTTTGACAGCCTCAGGCGAATGAAAGTATATAAAGCTTTAACCTATTATATATTTGGAAAGGACGGATTGAAATATGGCTGAAAATGTCAACGAAACAAGAGAAGATACTCTTCCGGAAACATTAACTCCGGCAGAAAACGAAAAACCCAAAAAGGCGAAAAAAACACGGAAGAAAATGCCGAAATGGCTTGTTATTTTGCTCGCAGCAGTTGTTTTGATTGCGGCGCTTTTTGCCGTGCGTGCGCTCACGGGCGGCAAAAAAACCGAAGCCGAACAAAGTACGGCTCAGGTGCAGAGGGGCGACGTAACCAAAATAATAGAAGGTGAAGGCGTAATTACGGTTGACCAGTACCAGGCAACCTCTCTTGTTAAGGGAGAGATAATCGCTTGTTACATAGAAGAAGGCGACTACGTCGAAAAAGACCAGGTGCTTTATGAAATTGATTCGGGCGATATGGAAAACAGCATAACCCGTGCGCAAAACTCGCTTAAAAATGCGCAGAACAGCTATGACGAGGTGCTTGACAATATAGCCGACCTTAACATTACGGCGCCTATCGGCGGCGTTATTTCGGTGATGCACGTTAAAAACGGCGACCAGGTGGCTGGCGGCACGCCGATTGCGGATATTATAGATTCGTCCGTTATGAAGCTGAAAGTCCCCTTCCTTAATATGGAAGCGGCGAGAATGTATGTTGGGGAAAGCGCTTCGGTTACTCTTGCCGCAACAGGCGAAAAGCTTTCGGGCAGTGTTTCAAACATTTCGACAGGTTTTCTTGTTAATTCTGACGGCGTTGCGGTTTCTATGGTTGAAATTCAGGTATATAATCCGGGCGCTATTGTTCCGGGAAACAAGGCAACCGCTATGGTTGGCGGCTTTGCCTGCACGGATACGGGAAGCTTTGAGTACAACAACTCCGAAACGGTTACGGCAAAACAGAGCGGAAAAATAAGAAATTTAAAATATGACGACGCAGACAGAATTACCGCAGGGGCGCTTATTGCAACGATAGAAAACACAAACCTTACAAACAGCGTAGAATCGGCAAGAATTGCACTTGAAAACGCCAAACTCAGCCTTGACGACCTTTATGATACGCTTGATAATTATAAAATAAAATCATCAATTGCAGGTAAGGTTATTCAGAAAAACTCAAAACTCGGCGACAAAATTGACAATACAAACGCTCAAACGATTATGGCAATAATTTCGGACCCTTCGGAGCTTTCGTTTGATATAAGCGTTGACGAGCTTGATATTGCAAGCATAAAAGTGGGTCAGGCGGTTAGCATAACGGCGGACGCTATTTCGGGAAAACGTTTTAACGGTCATGTGGATAACGTGAGCGAGGTGGGTACGGCAACAAACGGCGTAACTACTTATCCCGTTAAGGTTATTGTAGACACAGAGGAAGGCTCTGAGATTATTCCGGGTATGAATGTTGACGCCGTAATAACCGTTGAGTCAAGAGAAAACGTGCTTGTTGTTCCGACCTCTGCCGTTCAGCGAGGCAACATAGTTTACGTTAAGAAAGACGGTCAATCAAAGGCAAAAGACGAGAATAAGGAAAAGGAAAATAAAGACGGCAAAGAAGCAAAAGGGGAAGAGCAGAATAATGCTTGGATGAACAAAAATGTTCCCGAAGGCTTTGAAGCTGTAAGAGTTGAAGTCGGTCTTTCGGACGACAACAACGTTGAAATATTAAAAGGACTTTCCGAAGGCGATGTCGTTGCCGTTACGGCTCAATCGGGTACGTCCGACTTTGCGAGAATGATGCAGGGTATGCAAGGCGGCAGACCCGGCGGCAGCATGGGAGGAGCGCCCGGCGGCGGATACGGCGGAAATGCCGGCGGAAATCCGGGGGCAAACCGTTCAGGCGGAAATATGAGCGGCGGCAGATAGAGAGAGGCGAGGAGTTTTGTTAAATGACAGCGTTGGTAGATCTTAGAAATATATATAAAATTTACGGCGATGGCGACAGCGAAATCCACGCCCTTGACGGAATGTCGCTTAAAGTATATGAACATGAATTTGTTGCAATTGTAGGTGCGTCGGGTTCGGGAAAATCCACCTGTATGAATATAATCGGTTGTCTTGATATTCCTACGTCCGGAGAATATTTTCTTAACGGAACAGACGTAAGCACAATGAACGAAAAAGAGCTGGCGCATATAAGAAACAGGGAAATAGGTTTCATTTTTCAGCAGTATAATCTTATTCCTAAGCTTACTGTTATTGAAAATGTGGAGTTGCCGTTGATTTACCGAGGTATCGGAGCGGCAGAAAGAAAAAAGAGAGCAAGAGCGGCGCTTGAAAGAGTCGGTCTTGCAGACAGAGAAACAAAGTTTCCGAGTCAGCTTTCGGGAGGACAGCAACAGCGTGTGTCAATTGCAAGGGCGCTTGCGGGGAATCCGCCTGTAATTCTTGCGGACGAACCTACCGGTGCACTCGATTCAAAAACAGGCAAAGAGGTGCTGGAGTTTTTGAAAGAGCTTAACCGTGACGGAACGACAATAATTTTAATAACTCACGACAACGGCATAGCAGAGCAAATTAAAAGAGTGGTGCGTATTCAGGACGGAAAGATAATTTCAGACGAAACGAAGGAGGCGCAGGCTTAAATGAATATAAAACAAGCGGCGTCACTTGCGCTGAAAAGCATAATGAGCAACAAGCTTCGCTCTTTTTTAACAATGCTCGGAATTATAATCGGTGTAGCGTCGGTTATTATTCTTGTGAGCATTGTAAACGGTCTTACAAGCAATGTGGTTTCAATTTTTGACGAACTCGGAACAAATCTTATAACGGTGAATGTGGGCGGCAGAGGCAGTAACAGAAGCGTTGACCCTTCGGATATGCAGGAGATAGTAAATAACAACACGGATTGTCTTATGTATGTTTCGCCGAATGTCACGCTTATGGGAACGGTAAAAAGCGACAGCGACAGCCTTGACAATAAAACCGTAACAGGCGTTTCGGAGGACTTTGACGAAATACGAGTGCTGACGGTTGAAAACGGCAGATTTTTCACCTATATGGATGTGGCGGACAAAAGCCGTGTGTGCGTAATCGGAACATATTTGCAAAAAGAGCTTTTTGACGGACAAAATGCGCTCGGAGAAAGCATAAAGATAAACGGCAAAAAGTTTGAAGTAGTGGGCGTTTTGGAGGAAAAGGCGGACAGCGAAGAAGGCTCGTCCGACGATGTAATTTACATACCTTATACCATAGCGCAGAAAATGTCGTGGAACGGCAGAGTTACAATGTACTTTTTCTCCGCAACGGATACAGACCACAGCGAAAAAGCCGTTTCGGTTATTAAAAGCGCACTTTACAAGGTATTTCAGAATGAGAACGCCTATACCGTTATGGCAATGGCGGAAATGATAGACCAGATAAACGAAATAACAGGTATGATGTCCACCGCACTTGCGGGAATTGCGGGTATATCGTTGCTTGTCGGCGGTATAGGAATTATGAATATAATGCTTGTGTCGGTTACGGAGAGAACAAGGGAAATAGGCATAAGAAAATCTCTCGGCGCAACGCCGTGGGATATTATGAGTCAGTTTGTTGTTGAAGCAATAACAACGGGCGCACTCGGCGGAGTTATCGGGATACTGCTCGGAGTCGCCATATCCTTTGCCGTCACACTGTTTAATATATCATCTAAAATTTCGTTCCCGGCAATTGTGATTTCCTTCTCGTTCTCGGTTATAATCGGCATTGTTTTCGGTTATTTCCCGGCAAAGAAGGCGGCAAGGCTAAATCCGATTGAAGCTTTGAGGTACGATTAAAAAAAGGAACACCTTTTACCATAGAAAGGAAGAATATTGTAATGATTAAAAAGATTTTTGCGGTTATTTTAACTGCGGCTCTTGTAATTGGAGGGGCGTGCGTATCTGCTTTTGCAAATTCGGGATATTCACTTGCCGAGCAGGCAGGCGTTTTGAAGTCGCTTGGCGTAATGCAGGGCGACCCGGACGGAAATTTGCGCCTTAACGATACCGTAACAAGAGCGGAATATACAAAAATGATTACGGCAATGTCGGCGGTTAGAAATGCGGCTTCGTCATCGCTCAGCGTTTCGCCGTTCAGCGATGTTCCGTACACTCACTGGGCGGCGCCTTATGTACGCCTTGCGGTTTCAAACGGCTATGTTTCGGGATATACCGATTCGACTTTCAGACCGCAGAATAATGTGACTTATGCGGAAGCGGTAACAATTGCTTTAAAGCTTCTCGGCTATACAAACGACGACTTTGGTGCGGCGTGGCCGTACGGTCAGATGGGAACGGCTGAAAACTTAGGTCTTACAAAAGATATAACAGGCGGCTTCGATTCGCCTCTTTCAAGGGGAGCGTGTGTAATACTCCTTAACAATTTGCTCGACACAAAGCTTAAAGGCAGTTCGCAGAAATATGCCGGAGTTATAGATTGCGAAATAAAGGAAGGCATAATTTTAATTGCGACAAAAAATGAGGACGCAACCGTTGCGGAAGGTAAAGTTTTCACAACAGCAGGTACGTTTAAAATATCGGATAATGTCAGCCGTGATTATATCGGCGCAAGAGGAGACGCTCTTGTGCGCAACGGCGATGAAATCATTTCTTTCATAAGTTCGGGAAACGGCAGAACCGAAAAAATGGTGGTTTATTCAACTCTTAATGATGTGGTTATAGGCTACGAGGGCGGAGAACTCACCCAGGTGACCGTTCCTGCGGCAACCACGGCATATGTCGGGGCTTCAGTTTCAAATTACGCCGCCGCACAGCAAAAGCTTAATATGGGCTCTGTGGTTACATTTCAGAAGGATTTAAAGGGCAATATAGAATATATTTGTGTAAACGAAGGCGCAACGCTTCAAGGACCGATGATTGTTTCGGGAGGTGCGTGGTACTCGCCTTACTGTGACAGCCTTGATGGGGTAACAGTTATCAGAAGCGGTGTAAAAGCCTCGGCTTCGGAACTTAAAATAAATGATGTTGCGTACTATACTCCGGAGCTTAAAATGATGTTTGTATATTCAAATCCGAAAACGGGAATTTATGAAAGCGCTTCTCCAAACAAGGATATGCCAAGTAGCGTCACCGTTTCGGGAGTGACATATCAGATTGAAGGCGCGGCGGCATTTACGGCTCTTTCATCAACGGGTGCGCTTAAATACGGAGATTCCGTAACGCTTCTTCTCGGCAAAGACGGTAAGGTTGCAGGCGCAGTTGCGGCAGGGCAGACGGCAGACAGCAGTGTTTGCGGATATATAATAGGAAGCGGAAAAAAGAACTTTACAGACTCAAATTCAAACTCATACAGCAGTTACTATATCGAGCTTGTAACGCCCGACGGACTTGTTAACGAGTACCCAACGGCAACAAACAGCTCAAAATATGTTAACAGAGTTGTAAAAATAGACTTTAAAAACGGCAAAGCTACGATAAAATCCGCAGGAAGCGCAAGCGGAGTTTCGGGCATTGTAGATGCCTCGGCAGGAAAGATAGGCTCAAGTGAAATAGCGTCGGACGCAAATATTCTTGATGTAAGCTCGGTAAGCGGCGGCGATATAAGCCTTTACAAGAAGGTGTATTTAAAGCGACTTGACGGAGCGAAAATAAATAACGACAGCGTGCTTTATTACACAAAAAATTCTTCGGGTGAGATAAATAACCTGATTTTGCTTGATGTAACAGGTGACCTTTATTCCTACGGTTACGTTCAAAAGGCAGATAAGCAATTCGTCCGGCTCGCCCGCAAAATTCACTTTTAAGGGCGGCGTCGTTTCGGCAATGTCGCTGGGTGCGATGAGTTCGCTTTCGGTGCTTAAAGGAACGGTAGAAAGCATTTCTGCGGCATCGTTAACTGCCGCTGACGGCAAAGAATATCTTATAAGCGACAGCACTGTTGTGTACGCAAGAGGTAAAAATATAACAAACTACACGGTTATGCCTCTTAACGACCTTGTAAACGACAGCGAAAAATACCGAATTACGGCTTATTACGATAAAGCCGAAAGCGCAGGAGGTCGAATAAGGGTACTCCTTGCGGTTGAAAGATAAAAGGAATATTTAACAGTATATAGCAAACGGTTTAGATGCAAAGTTTTGAGTGAAATATTTTGCTTGCACAAAATGTGAAATAATTTACTGCGTAAATTGTGAAAT
>CACZWA010000055.1 GCA_902784685.1 uncultured Ruminococcus sp. | reverse complement strand
CTTTTCTATAAGCTCCAAAAGTGCGTTTATTGCAGGCAGAGCGGTAACCATAATCGAAATTCTGCCGGCAAGCTCAATTTTTGAAGCAACGGCGCTTTCGCCCATATCCCTGCATATTGAGGCGCATATCGAGGCAATGCACGCCACGGCGGAACATTTTACCACAATTGCAACATAAGAAGCGTTTATTCCTGCTCTTTCTGAAGCGGAGGTGACATTTTCAATAAGCCGTTTAAGCCCCGGCATAACAGCAGAGAGAATTAACGCTCCGCCGCAAAGAACAATTGCCGCTTCGTACTCCTTTTTTGCGCCGCCTACGGTAGCGGCAACAATGGCAACAACTATCCCTGCGCCGAAAATTTTTATTATATCCATTTTCGTTTTCACGCCTTTCTTTTGTGCGCAGATTTTTAAAGGTCAAACAGCAGTTTAACCGTATCAAACAGGCTTTTAATCTGCGTTATAACCATAGTCATAACCACAATAAGCCCCATAATCGAAATTAGCATTGCCTGATCCTCTCTGCCCGCTCTTACGAGTAGCTGATATATTACCGCAACGGTTATTCCGACCGCCGCTATCTGAAATATCAAATCAACTTCCATAATTATACTCCTGTTTTTTTAAAATAAAATTATTGCCGCAAGCGCCCCTGCATAAATGCCGAGCTTTCTGTAAAGCTCACCGTCCGTTTTTCGCTTTTCTTCGGCGGCGGATAGATTTTTTTTAAGCTTTTCAATGCACAAATTTATATGCTTTGTTTGGTGCTGTCTGCCGCCGCTTCCGAGAACCTCCGCAAGCTTTATTACCTCACGCTTGTCCTCGGCATAAAGAGCGGTAAATTCAAGTCCCTGCGTCCATAGCCGCCTTGTGTCACAGGAGGAGGCTTCCGCCATAAATTCAAACATATTTCCAACTCTGCTTTCGCCTTCAAGCTGTAAATAAATGCTTTTAAGCGGCATTAAAAAATCGTTTATCAGGCTCTCTGTCTGCATAAGCGCCGATATAAGCTCCGATAAATCCTCACAGCGCTTTTTAAGCGTGCCTGCCGCGGCATTTCCTGCCATAAAACTGCAAAGAACAAGCGCCGCCGCCGCAAAAATTTTAGGCGTCAAGTCTTACCATCTCCCGAATTTGCTTGTTTTTCAGCACGACAATATTTTCAAAACCGCCGCTCCCGATAAGGTCTCCGAGACGGCGGCGAGCCTCGTCAATGTTTCCTGCGTGCATTGTTGCAATAACCTTAACGCCGCATCTTAAAAGCCTCCGCACCGCCGCCTCGTCCTCGGCGCTTCCTATTTCGTCCGTAACAACGGTATCAACGCCCATTCCTCTTAAAAGCATATCCATAGCCTGCGCCTTCGGACAGCCGTCCATAACGCACGTTCTTGCGCCTATGTCGTTCTGCGGCACGCCTAAATATGCGGCGGCAAGCTCGCCTCTCTCGTCCGCTATGCCGAGCTTGCACGAAAAACGCTCGCTTCCGCCGAGCACTCTGCAAATATCACGAAGCAGAGTGGTTTTTCCGCCGCCGGGAGGCGAAATTATAAGGCAGTTTTCCGCACCGTTTTTAAAAATATCGGTAAAAAGAAGCTCGGAGCTTCCCTTAATCTCTTTTGCAATTCTTATGTTAAGATAAGAAATATCCTTTATTATACTTATTTTTCCGCCGCTTAGTACGGCGCTTCCGCAAATGCCTACTCTGTGTCCGCCCTCGGCGGTTATGTAGCCGTTTTTAATGTTTTCCTCGGCGGCGTAAACCGAGCCGTCAAGAAGAAGCCTGAAAATTTCATGCACTTCCTCAAGGCTTACGGTCACACCCTGCGCAGAGTGCGGCGAAAGTCCGCCCTGCGGCGTAACGTAAAGGCAGCTCCCTTCCGTAAAGAGCATAAGCGGCTTTCCGCAGCCCACCCGTATTTCCTCCGCTTTCATAAGTATGCCGAGAGGAATTTTCCCGAGGCAGGAATAAAGCCTTGCAGGAAAATATTTTATAAGTCCCACCGCTCCACGGCTTTCTTTTGTGCATATCACATTACCATTTCCTTTCTCAAGGTACTTTTGTTTAATTTTATTAGGACAAGAATGGAAATATGACTGAAAATGAAAATATTGTGAAAAGATTTTTTATAAGCAAAAGCGTAATTGACAACAGGCAAATTTTGGAGTATAATAAAAAAGTGAGGAATTTTTGGGAGAATTTAAAAAACGGAGGTAGGACGCTACGCATTACATAATATTTGACATGGAATGGAATCAGCCTTATCCGCAGCAGAGCTTAAAGCAAAACAACGGCACTTTACTGCATGGGGAAATTATACAAATCGGCGCAGTAAAGCTAAACAGCGATTTTTCCTATGCCGATAAATTTGAAATAAACGTTAAGCCTACCGCCTACAAAAAGATAAATAAAAGAATTGCCGAGATGACAAAAATAGATACAAAAACTGCTGAAAACGGGCTTGAAGCGGAATATGCGCTCAGCTCCTTTTTTGAGTGGTGCGGAGACGGTTTCTCTTTTGTAACATGGGGAAACGACGACATTCGTGTGCTTCACGAAAACTTAAATTACCTCGGACTTTCGTTAAGCTTGATCCCAAAACAAAACTACGATTTACAGGTTGCTTTTGACTATATAACCCAGAAAAAAGGCAGACAGTATTCGCTTGATTATGCAATGGAATTTTACGGAATTGAAGAAACGCTTCCCAGACATAACGCATTCAGCGACGCCTATTATACTGCGCTTGTCTGCATGGAGTTAAAGCCGCACGGTTGCTTTGCAAATTACCGCACGGCAGAAACAGAAAGGCTTTCTTTTTGCGATGAGTCCGATTATGAAGAATTTGTAAAGGACGTTGAGCTTGTTGACGGAACAGATACCGTTTTTGCCTTTAAAAAAATGAGTGAGGAAAAAATGCTTTGTCCAAGCTGTGAAAAACGGGCGGAGCTTGTGAAAAAATATAAGCAGAGCGATTTAAAGTTTGCGCTTATGTATAAATGCACCGTTCACGGCAGATTTATGTCAATGCTTCGTTTCAGGTCGTTTGATAATCTTAATGTTATCCGTGCCGTGAGAAACACCTATCGCCCCGGAATTGCCGCAAATAAAAGTATGAAAGAAAAGGCGGTAAAATGGAGAGCGGTCTGAATTAAAAAAATTAAGGGCGGCAACCTGCCGCCCGCCAAGTGCGGAGTTATTAAATGGAAAATTGAAAATGGAAAATTGAAAATGATGGTCAATTTTTGCCTGCGGCAAAAATAATTAGATAATATTTGTTGTATGAACGATTTGTGGCGACGTAGGGGCGACCCTGCGTGGTCGCCCGATATTTTCACCTCATCCGAGTTTTGCCTATGGCAAAACCCACCTTCCCCTCAAGGGGAAGGCTGGTAGGGGCGGCAACCTGCCGCCTGTTGAGTACGGAGTTATTTCCTTGTTATTCGCTGAAATCTCTGTCGAGGTTAATATTAAATTCGTATTCGGGGTAGTCTTTTTTCAGGCTGCCTTTTATTTCGTTTAAAATGCCGATTTTATCTTCTTCGCTGAAATCTATTATTATATCAAAGGTGACAAATTTCTTCTCTTTATCAATGTAGAAGCCGTGCATCTGAAGCACCTGCTCATATTCGCTTATAATTTGTCTTACGGCGTCTTTAAGCTTCGTAGCCGTATCGTCGTCGGTATTGGTGGCATAAACGCCTATTGTAAGCACAACGCCGTATTTTAGGTAAACCTCATGAAACAGCTCTCTCGAAAGCTCGTCAAGCTCCTTTGCCGTCATATCGTCACGCACCTCAATATGCACCGAGCCGATATTCTCCTGTGGTCCGTAGCTGTGAAGAATAAGGTCGTAGCTTCCGAGAACTTCCTTGTGGCGGTTAAGCGTTTCTTTTATGCCGAGAGAAAGCTCGTCTTCAATTCTCACGCCGATTATACTGCTCAGAGCGTCAACAATTATTTCAATACCTGTTTTCAATATGAATATTGAAATAATCGCACCGAGCCAGCCTTCAAGGTTAAGCCCGAAACGCAGATTTATTATTGCCGAAACAAGGGTTGCGGCAGAAATTACGGCGTCAAACGATGCGTCCGCACCCGAAGCCAAAAGTGACGAAGAATTAAGCTCCTTGCCCTTTTTGCTGAAATATTTTCCGAGCAGAAGTTTTGCGGCAATTGCCGAGGTAATAACAATGAGCGTAACCGAGGTGTACGCTGTCTGCTCGGGATGAATAATTTTAACGATTGATTCTTTCAGCGAGGTAAGACCGGTTGCAAGCACGATAACCGCAATAACGGAAGCGGTTATGTATTCAACCCTGCCGTGTCCGTAGGGGTGTTTTTTGTCCGCCGCTCTGCCGGCAATTTTTGTACCGATTATGGTTATGGCGGAGGAAAGCGCATCGCTTAAATTGTTTACGGCGTCAAGAATTACGGCAACGGAATTTGCCATAAGTCCGACAATTGCCTTAAAAATAACAAGAATTACATTTACTGCAATTCCCTTAATACTTACTTTTATAATTGCATTGTTTCTGTCCATACTTATCTCCCTTTAAAAGTTAATTTTCCCGAGTACATCTCCGACCTTGTCGTGAATAACAAGGCTTGCGAGGCTGTCCATGGGTGTTTCATCACGGTTTATAAGGACGAGGTTATCCCCCTTAAAGTAGTTAATCATACCTGCCGCAGGGTAAACCGTGAGTGACGTTCCGGCAACAATCAGCGTATCTGCCGCCGAGATTGCGTCTATTGCGGCGTTGCAGACTTCGCTGTTAAGCGGCTCTTCGTAAAGAACAACATCGGGCTTTATTATGCCGCCGCAGTCACAAAGCGGTACGCCCGTTGAGTTTAAAATATATTCCGCAGTAAATGACTTTCCGCAACGCATACAATAGTTTCTTAAAACCGAGCCGTGAAGCTCATATACCATGCGGCTGCCTGCCGCCGTGTGCAGGCCGTCAATATTTTGCGTTACAACAGCGCTGAGACGCCCCGCTTTTTCGGCTCTGCTTAAAGCAAGGTGCGCCGCATTCGGCTTTGCGTCAAGATAGAGCATTTTGTCACGGTAGAACTCAAAAAATTTTTCGGTGTGCCGCTCGAAATATGTGCGGCTCAAAATTGTTTCGGGCGGAACATCGTATTTAAGACTGTACAAACCGTCCTGTGAGCGAAAATCGGGCAAACCCGATTCGGTGCTTACCCCCGCACCGCCGAAAAATACAATATTGCGGCTTTTATCTATTATATTCTGAAGCATGACATTTTGTCACCTCTGTTTTGTAATTTTTATTAGTATAACATATATGCAAGGCGCTTTCTGTGCCACAGCATGGTGAAACAGTAAAATCAACATTGCGGCAACGCCGCCATATTTTTAATCAGATGATTTTATTATAACACATACAGGAAAAAAAGTCAAATTACGGTGTATAAAAATGCGCCGTTAAGTAAAAAATAGTAGCAAAACCAAATCGGAAAGGATTGAAAAAAATGAATCTCACGGAAAAAGAAAGAACACTCTTAGAGGACATAAAAACAAATGAACAGCTTTGTATTGATAAATATACAAAGTATTCCGAGCAGGCAAGCAAAAAACAGCTCAAAGACATTTTTAACGAGATTAAACAGGCGGAAATTTCGCACCTTAACACGGTTACCGAGATTTTAAACGGCGTTGACCCGAATGTTGGCGGAAGCAGCGGTTTTAATGCCTGTGACGTGGAAAAAGAGGAGGATTACAGCGAAAAGGACAAGGAAAACGACAAGTATCTTTGTCAGGACGCACTTTCCACCGAAAAGTACGTTTCGGGCGCATACGACACCTCAATTTTTGAGTTTACACAAGCGCCGCTTCGCAACGTGCTGAACGGCATACAAAAGGCGGAGCAACAGCACGGCGAAAAAATATATAATTATATGGCGGCAAACGGAATGTATTGATGTTAGGTTTTTAAAAGAAAAAAGACGGTGCAGTCTTAACAAAACTGCACCGTTACATAATAACTATTTAACAACAATGTTGAGAAGCTTACCTGGAACGGCAATAATTTTAACCACATTTTTGCCTTCGGTAAGGCTTTTAACGGTTTCGTTTGTCTTTGCAAATTCTTCCATTGCGGCTTTGTCCATTCCTGCCGGAATCATAAGCCTTGTTTTAACCTTGCCGCAAATCTGCACAACAATTTCAATTTCGTCATCAACCGTTTTTGCTTCGTCAAATTCAGGCCAGCTCTGCTCTGAAATTTGTCCGTTAAAGCCGGCAATCTCCCAAAGCTCCTCGGTTATGTGAGGAGCGGTCGGGTTAAGAAGAATAAGGAAGGTTTTAAATTCCGCTTTATTTATTTTACCGAGCCTATATATTTCGTTTGTAAGCGCCATAAGTGTTGCTATGGCGGTATTAAACTTCATTCTCTCGGTGTCCTCGGTAACCTTTTTAATTGCCTTGTGCATTTCTTTTTCGAGCTGCGCCGAATATTCGTCGCCGCTTGTCAAAATACCCTGCATACCCCAAACTCTTTCAAGGAAACGATAGCAGCCCTTAACGCCCTGCGTTGACCACGGAGTGGACTGGTCGAAAGCGCCGATAAACATTTCGTAGGTACGGAGAGTATCTGCGCCAAAGTCATTTACAATATCGTCGGGATTAACGACATTTCCCCTCGATTTCGACATTTTCTCGCCGTTTTCGCCGAGTATCATACCGTGAGAGGTACGCTTAAAGTACGGCTCTTTTGTGGGAACAACGCCAATATCGTAAAGGAACTTGTGCCAGAAACGTGAGTAAAGCAAATGAAGCGTGGTATGCTCCATTCCGCCGTTGTACCAATCTACGGGAGACCAGTATTTAAGCGCTTCGGGAGAAGCAAGAGCCGTATCGCAGTGCGGGTCCATATATCTCAGGAAATACCACGAAGAGCCTGCCCACTGCGGCATTGTGTCTGTTTCACGTTCTGCCGCACCGCCGCAATTCGGACAGGTGGTTTTTATCCAGTCGGTTGCCTTTGCAAGCGGAGACTCGCCGTTTTCGCCCGGCTCAAAAGTATCAAGGTCGGGAAGAACAAGCGGAAGCTCGCTTTCGGGGAGAGCTACCCAGCCGCATTTTTCGCAGTGAACAAGCGGAATAGGTTCGCCCCAGTATCTCTGACGTGAGAACACCCAGTCACGGAGTTTAAAGTTAACCTTGCGAGTGCCGACACCTTTTT
>CACZWA010000054.1:5228-20033 GCA_902784685.1 uncultured Ruminococcus sp. | reverse complement strand
ATCTCTACCGTACAAAAGTACGCCTACGAGTTTTAAAGGACGAAATATACCTTCGCTTCTCAGCCTCTGCTTAAGCTTAATGACTTTGTCATTAAGCTGACGGACGGTTTAGTAAAACCGTCCGTTTTTTCTATGGTATTTCTGTTATTTGCTCAATCCTTTTTCTTTTTCCATATATTTTCTCTTTGTTGCAAGACCTCCGCGTAAGTGGCGTTCACGCTTGTTTTCGCTTAAAACCGCATTTGCCTGCTTTGAAAGCGAAGGGCTTATTTCATGCAGTCTTTCGGAAATGTCTTTATGTACTGTTGATTTTGATATACCGAATTTTTTTGCCGCGGCACGCACGGTAGCCTTATGAGAAATTATATATTCCGCAAGGAGAACAGACCTTTTTTCAATATAGTCCTTCATCATATAACGCCTCCCGAAAGAAAACTTTGTTATATAAATATGCAAAGGGAGGGCGATATATGTTTAAAAATTTATATCAAAGAATTTGCGGTTAAAGGTAAGACGAGTTAATTTTTTTCGTATATTTCCTTAACCTCGCTTGCAAGCTTGCACATTTCTTCCGTTTATCTTTTTCACTATAATAATTATAGCAAATTAAGTGGGTGTTAAAACGGACAGTGCGGATTATACGAGAGGTTGTTTGCTCGGCAGTCCCGCCTTTCTCGGGTAAGCTTTTGGGCAAGGTTTAACCTTTTTTATAACTACAATTCTGTGTTTAAGCTCGGTGTAGGGAATTTCTGCACTTACGGTATTTTCTACTTTTCCGCCGAGAATTTTCACGGCTTTTTCTGCCGCTTCAAGCTCCTCGTCCGCAAGCGGCCCTTTAAGCGCAAGGCAACGTCCGCCGACTTTTACAAATGGCAAAAGATATTCCGAAAGCGTACTCATATTTGCCACGGCTCTTGCGGCGGCAATATCGTATTTTTCACGAAACGAAGGGTCTTTTCCCGCATCCTCTGCACGGCTGTGGACAAAAGAAACATCGGCTATGCCAAGCTCATCGCATACCGCACGGAGAAAGTTAAGCCTCTTTTCGAGTGAATCAAGAAGGGTCAGCTTAAGGCTCGGTGCGGCAATTTTCATAACAAGTCCCGGAAATCCTGCTCCCGTTCCTACGTCAATAACTTTATCACACGGCTTTATAAGCCCTGTTTTAAAAATGGATAAAGAGTCAAGAAAGTGCTTTGTAAGTACATCCGAAGGCTCTTTTATTGCGGTTAGGTTGACTTTATCGTTCCATTCAAGCAGTAGCTCACTGTAACGTAAAAGCTGTTCGGCTTGTTCGTCGGCAAGGTGTACTCCGAGTTTATCTGCTCCGTTTATAAGTTTTTGCATCATTTTTTGCCACCGCCCTGTTCAAGATATATAAGCAGTACGGCGATATCGGAAGGCGATACGCCCGATATTCTCGATGCCTGTCCCACGGAGTCGGGCTTTACCTTGTTCAGCTTTTGCCTTGCTTCGAGGCGCAGGCCGTTTATAAGCGAATAGTCGAGGCTTTTATCGAGCCTTTTATTTTCAAGCTTTTTAAATGCCGCAATCTGCGACTGCTGTCTTTTAATGTAGCCGTCATATTTTATTCTTATTTCCGCCTGCTCGCTGATTGATTTGGGCAGGGACGGCATATCTGCGCCGAGGGCAATAAGGTCGCTGTAAGAAATTTCAGGTCTTCTCAAAAGCTCGGCGTATTTTATACCCGTTTTAAGAGGCGCACTGCCTTTTTCTTCGAGATATGCGTTTCTCTCCGCAGTAGGCGCAAGCACCGCTGTTTCGAGGCGGCTGACCTCGGACTTTATTTTCTCTTGTTTTTCGAGGAATTTGTTATATCTTTCGTCCGAAATAAGCCCGATTTCATGACCGAGAGGGGTAAGCCTTTCATCAGCATTGTCCTGCCTTAAAAGAAGGCGATATTCGCTCCTTGATGTCATCATTCGGTAAGGCTCGTTTGTGCCTTTTGTAACGAGGTCGTCAATGAGCGTGCCGATATACGCTTTGTCTCTGCCGACTGTGATTTGCTCCTTGCCGAGAATTTTACGGGCGGCATTAATACCTGCAATAAGCCCCTGCGCCGCCGCTTCTTCGTAGCCTGATGTGCCGTTGAACTGACCTGCGCCGTACAGACCGCTTATTTTCTTAAATTCAAGAGTTGCGTTAAGCTGAAGCGGATTTACGCAGTCGTATTCAATTGCATAAGCCGCACGCATCATATGGGCATTTTCAAGCCCTTTAACCGTCTTAATCATCTGTGCCTGAACTTCTTCGGGCAGACTCGACGAAAAGCCCTGAACATACATTTCTTCGGTTTCAAGCCCCATCGGCTCAATGAAAAGCTGATGACGCTCTTTGTCCGCAAAGCGGACAACCTTGTCCTCTATTGAAGGGCAGTATCTCGGACCGATACCGTGAATTTTGCCTGAATATATGGGTGAGCGGTCGAGGTTTGCACGAATAATATTGTGCGTGTTTTCGCAAGTATAGGTAAGGTAACATTTAACCTTGTTTTCAAAGCCGTCTTTGTCCTCGTTTTCAAACGAAAAAGGTACAATATCGCTGTCGCCCTCCTGAACCTCCAAAATATCTTTATTAACGGAAGCGGCATGAACTCTTGCAGGCGTGCCTGTTTTGAAGCGCATAAGCTCAATGCCTGCGTCAGTCAGGCATTTCGAGAGGTTATCCGCAGGGAACATTCCGTCAGGACCGCTTGAGTACTGAACTTCGCCTATAATAACCTTGCCTTTAAGATATGTTCCGCTGGCAATTACAGCGGCTTTGCACTCATACACAGCGCCTGTATGTATAACAACGCCTGTTACGGCATTATTCTCAAAAAGAATTTCGCAGACCTCAGCCTGGCGCACGTCCAAATTTTCCTGAAGCTCCACAGTATGCTTCATAAGCGTACTGTATGCCCTTCTGTCAATCTGCGCACGGAGCGAATGTACGGCAGGTCCTTTGCCTCGGTTGAGCATTCGTGACTGAATAAAGGTTTTATCCGCCGCTTTTCCCATTTCGCCGCCGAGAGCGTCAATCTCACGAACAAGGTGACCTTTTGCTGTGCCGCCTATACTCGGATTGCAGGGCATATTTCCGACAGAGTCCATATTGATTACAAACATTATGGTGCGAAGCCCCAGCCTTGCGCTTGCCAGAGCCGCCTCAATGCCTGCGTGACCGCCGCCTATTACGGCAACGTCGTAAATTCCAGCGTCAAATTTTTTAATGTTTTTAAATTCCATTTTCTTTTTTCGGTTCCTTTTCTGATTTTATCATATTCATCATAGTGATAGATATAAGCACAAGAAGCACACCTGCTGTTTTTGAGACGGTAAAGCGCTCGTTAAATACGAGGTATCCCGTAAGCGAAGCCACAACGACCTCAATTGCCGCAATAACGCCTGCTTTGCCTGTTTCTATGTATTTAAGTCCTGCCGTGTAAAGCAGATACGGAACAACCGTGAGAAGCACCGCACCGCCGATGGCCGTCAAAATATGAAGCGGAGAAGCGGCAGAAAAAACGTTTGAAATATTTTTAAGATTGGTAAACGGTAACGCACCGAAAATGGCAAAAAAGAAGGTGTATGCCGTTATGGTGAGGGAGGAATATCCTTTTTCGGAGGCGTAGCGCCCGAAAATGCTGTAAAGACCGTAGCCTATCCCCGATAGAAGACCGAGAGCAAGCCCTGCCAAGCTTATTCCCTCGCCGAATATTCCGCCCACGAGCGCACAGCCCAAAAAGGTTAAAACGCAGGCGGCAAGCTTTGTTACACTTAACTTTTCACCGAAAAGTACTGCCGAAAGAAGCAGAATAAACACCGGAGAAGTGTACATAAGAACAGCCGCAACGCCCGGCAAGGTGAGCCGTATGTTTGAAAAATAGCAAAAATTAAACATTGTCAGGCTTAAAATACCTGTGCCGAAAAAGCACCATAGGTCACAAAGCCGAACTTTTAAAAGGCTTTTGTCTTTAAAAAGAATGATAAGAGCCATTATAACCGATGATACAACAACTCTTACGAAAATCACGTCCATAGCGTAAAGTCCGAGGTCCGCAAGACCGTTTACAAAAATGCTCATAAGTCCCCAAAGACAGCCTGCCGCCGCCACAAGGAACGAGCCGAGAAGTTTTTTGTTATTCAAATATTACCATAACCTTTCTAAACATACGAGGATTTGCCGCACTGCACCAAACCGAATTTAATCAACCGCTTCAACGGAGAAACCTTCTTCTAAAAGCAACTGCGCCGTTACGCCGTTTCCGCTTTTTTTGTTGCCGCCGAAAGTGCCGTCGTAAATAATACCGCAGCCACATGAAGGGCTGGATTGTTTTAAATATATTTTAGTGGGTAGGTGCTTTTTTGCAAGCTCCAAAACTTTTTTTGCCCCGCACAAAAATTCCTCGGTAACGTCGCTTCCGTTCTTTGCGATAACTTTTCCGTTGCCGTTTATAACATCTGCGCCGCTTTTTCCGTACTCTATTTCGGAAGGCGCTCTCGGAATAGCAAGCCCGCCTTCACATTCGGGGCAAATAAGCATAATTTCCTCGCCCTCAAGCTCTTTTATAAGCTCCGTGCGAAGATTGTTGCCGCCGTTATATTTACAGTTTTTGCCCCAAAGGCATTTACTTACGAAAACCATATATGTACCTCACTCTTGATTTTTCAGCCGTTTTATGTTAAAATTGTATTATGAATACAAAAGGAGTAAACTATAATGGCAGAAAAAGCAAATTTTAAAACCAATGCACTCAGAATACTTGAAAATATGAAAATAAACTACACACTTCATAAGTACGAGCATGGCGACGAGTTTTCGGGCGGACTTGAAATTGCCGAGAAGCTCGGTCAAAAGCCCGAACAGGTCTTTAAAACCATAGTAACTCACGGACAAAGCCGTGAGAATTATGTTTTTGTTTTGCCGGTAAACAAAGAAATCGACTTTAAAGCCGCCGCCCGTGCGGTAGGTGAGAAAAGCATAGAGATGATTAAGCTTACCGAGCTCACAAAAATCACGGGTTACATAAGAGGCGGCTGCTCACCGATTGGAATGAAAAAGAAATTCCGCACGGTTATTGACGAAAGCTGTAGGAGCTTTGATACCATTATGGTAAGCGCCGGCAAAGTGGGCTACCAGATGGAGCTTGCGCCAAGCGACCTTATAAAAGCGGCGGAGTGTGACGTAACAAAAATAACGCAGGGTTAATTCTGTTTTCGCACGATTGTATAGTCGTCACCGAAACGGAAATACGGGCAGACGTTTCTTTTCTGCCCGAAAAGCCGAGCGGCTTCGTCCTCGTCCATATCAACTCCGCAAATATATTCGTCGTATTCCTCGTCGTACACAAAGTTTAAACAGTGTTCACAGTCAGCGTTCAATTTACATATTCTCCTTATCATAAACGGCTCTTTCGCCGCCTATAAATTTCGGCCTGGTCCTTGCGCAAACAAGGTTTGCTTCGCCGATTTTTTTTATGCTGAGTCTGACAGGCACGGCAACCTCACGAAGGTGCATACCTATAAGCGTGTCGCCTATATCCATACCTGCGTGCGCACGGATTTTTTCAACCGCAACGGGATTTTCAAAAGCTCCGTATGCGGCAGTTGCAAGCGAGCCGCCCGCTTTAATCTGCGGAACAACGTTTACTTCTTCAAGACCATATTTTTCAGCGCAACGCCTATCAATAATAAGCGCACGGTTAAGGTGTTCACAGCACTGCGCCGCAACAAAAACGCCGTGTTTTTCGGCTTCGGCAAAAATAACCTCAAAAACCTCTTTGGAAAGGTCGGCAGTTGAAAAAGTACCTATTTTATGCCCTGCAATTTCACTTGAAGAACAGCCGATAACAAGAATATCGCCTGCTTTAAGCTTTGCGGCGTCAAATAATTCCTTAACTGCAAGCTCTGTTTGTTTTTTAATTTCTTCCATAGTAATCTCATCCCTTTATTAGGCTAAATATACTCTTATATTTTAGCACAAAAATGCAATAAAATCAATAGTTTTTGTCCGCAACAATCAGCATATGCGTAATAATTTCCGCCGCCTCGGTAAGACCGTCAACGGAAATACATTCGTCGGGCTGATGTTCACTGCCGTGACCTTCGGGCAAGCTAAAATCCGGCGCTTTTGTGCTTGTGCCGACTCCGTAGGCGTTTTTGAGCATTCTTGCGTATGTTCCGCCACCCGAATAGTAAGCCTTTGCGGTTTTGCCCGTGACATCTTTGTAAATTTCTTCAAAGCGTCTGCCAAGGTCGTTTTCGGGCAGGACAAACGGAGGTTTGTCGGTTAAGACTTTGAGCGTAAAATCGGGGAGTGAGGCGCTGATTTTCTCTTTAATCTCGCTGAAGCTTATTTCTGTGCCGTAACGGATATCAAGCGTGATTGCAAGCTTTCCGCCTTGTGTTTTTACAACGCCGTTTACGCAGGTAAGCTTTCCGAAACGGCTGTCAGAGCAGTCTATACCGAAAAATTCACCGTATGGGCTTTTTTGAATGTTTTTCATAGTCAAAAGAATTTTTTTGTCGCTATCCGGAATGTTGTCCATTTCAAGCAGTTTGTCGCAAAGAGCAAGCCCTGCGTTTACCGAGCCTTCGGGCATTGCCGCATGGGTGGAAACGCCCCTGCCCGTAAAAGTGCCGCAAGGCAGCTCGGCGGTTATTTCGCCAAGGCTAACGTTATGAACGGAGCCACCCGAAATATTTTTGATATATTCAAATTCATTTTTACATTCAAGCTCCAAAACCGCTATACCCTTTTCTCCCAAACAAACGGGAAATTCGTTGTCGGGAACAAGAGAAATATCGGGCATTCGCTCGTTTTTTACAAATTCCGCAAGGTCGGTCATACCGCACTCTTCGTCGCCGCCCATATAAAGAAGAAGCTCCGAATTAAAGGGTATGCTGAGCTTTTTTATGGCGTCTGCGGCATGTATGGCAATAATTGCGGCGCATTTGTCGTCTATACTTCCCCTGCCAAAAAGTGCGCCGCCTTTTACAAGCGGAGAAAATGGCAAGGTTATGCTCCATTCGTCTTCTTTTGCGGGAACAACGTCAAGGTGAGAAAAAATGCCGATTTGTCCCCTGCCGGAAAAAGTTTTTGCACTTAAAACCGTATTTTTCAGCCAAGCGGCAGGCGCAGGAAAAGACGTTTTTAATCTCTCCGTCAAAGGCGCTGTCGGTTCCGCCGACGCTTGGAATTTTTATAAGCTCCGAAAGCTCGGAAACCATAATATCTTTATTTTCTTCAAAGTATTTTTTAATCTGTTCTTTCAAGATAATCTCCTTTAAAAGTGCGGCACTGCGGCGCCATCGCCGCAGTGCCTAAGCAGTGGTTATATTATTTAATAATTTTCCGAATTTACTTCAAAGTAGCTCTGCGGATGATCGCAAACAGGACATTTTTCGGGAGCTTTTGTGCCGACAACAATGTGTCCGCAGTTGCGACATTCCCAAACCTTAACCTCGCTCTTTTCAAAAACAGACGCTGTTTCAACATTTTTAAGAAGCGCACGGTAACGCTCCTCGTGGTGCTTTTCAATTGCGCCTACCGAAAATTCCAAGCGTCGGCGGAACCGACAGCGCCTTTGACGGAGAGATTAAAAACGTCTTTTCCTGCGCCTGCCGCTTGGCTGAAAAATACGGTTTTAAGGAAAAGTGCGGCAATCTGCTCATAGCCCTCTTTTTTTGCTTTTGAGGCAAAGTAGGTATATTTGTTTCTTGCCTGTGATTCTCCGGCAAAAGCCGCCTGAAGATTTTTTTCTGTTTGTGTACCTGCATATTTAGACATTTGTTTTTCCTCCTGTTTTTTGGTTTAAAGAACTGCATTTATTGCAGTTTCAAATTCTTCCTTGCCCCTGTAACCGATAAGCGTTTCTTTAATTTCGCCGTCTTTAAAAAGAATTACGGTGGGTATGCTTGCGATTCCATAATCCATTGCAAGCTTCTGTTCGTCGTCAACGTTAACCTTGCCGACCTTGATTTTACCGTCATATTCTTTTGCAATTTCCTCAATTATCGGTGCAAGCATTTTGCACGGACCGCACCACGATGCCCAAAAGTCCACAAGAACGGGAACGCTTGAATCAAGTACTTCTGCGTAAAAAATATCGGAAGTAAGTGTTATTTCAGCCATTTTATTTTTCTCCTTTTATAATTTTTTCTTTATTGTGTCAAAAACGTTTTGTTTTTATGCCTTCCAAAGGCTGTGAAGATTACAAAAAGCATAAACAGCCTCAATCTTGTCACCCTCGCAAAGAGCAAAACAAACCTTCGGCTCGTCGCCGGGTTTAAGCGCTTTTCGCTGATTTCCCGAAGATGTCTGAAGCGATACCCATTCTATGTAATGTTCCTCCTGCATTGGATGAGCAACCTCGCCGACAGTAACATAGACCGTATTTCCTTCAACTTTATATACCGGAACGTGTTTTTCGGCGGCGGCGTCAACACTGCCGGGGATAATTTCGCTCATTTTTTCTCCGCAACACATAGTCGGCACGCCGCTTTCTTTTACTACGGCAATAATCTTGCCGCAGTGCTTGCAAACATAAAATTTTTGTTCCATTAAAATCATTCCTTTCACTAAAAAATCCGTCAACTATATTATATAACGAAATTTGCCTGTTGTCAATAATTTCCATAACAGAATTTGATAATAAATCCCTCCAAAAAAATTTTTTTAAAAAACCCTTGACAAACTAAAAAAACTATGTTATAATTTAAAACATATAAAACATATAGGAATTATGAATATTATACCGAAAAGGAATGATATTATGGGAAAAATATTTTGGCTATTACTTCGCAGGAATTTTAGAAACGGACGAATGTGACGGATTATATTTGACATAAAAACATAAAAAACGAAATTTAAAGAAAAGAGGAACAACAAAATGGCAGAAATTAAAGATACATCAAAATGGGGTTTTGAAACAAAGCAGTTACATATAGGTCAGGAATTGCCCGACCCGGCAACCGATGCAAGAGCTGTGCCGATTTACCAGACAACTTCGTATGTTTTTAAAAATTCGGACCATGCGGCGGCACGTTTCGGACTTACCGACGCAGGCAATATTTACGGCAGGCTCACCAACTCAACGCAGGACGTGCTTGAAAAGAGAATTGCGGCACTTGAGGGCGGCATAGGAGCGCTTGCGGTAGCTTCGGGAGCGGCGGCTATAACTTATGCGCTTCAAAATCTCGCACAGGCAGGCGACCATATCGTTGCGCAAAAAACTATTTACGGCGGAACGTATAATCTTCTTGCGCATACGCTCACACAGTACGGAATAAGCACAACATTTGTCGATATTCATAATCTCGCCGAGGTTAAAGCGGCAGTAAAGCCAAATACAAAAGCAATATTTACAGAGTCGCTCGGCAATCCCAACAGCGATATTGCCGATATTGATGCGCTCAGCGAAATTGCGCACAAAAACGGAATACCGCTTGTTACCGACTCGACTTTTGCAACTCCGTATTTGTTCAGACCGATTGAACACGGCGCAGATATAGTTGTTCATTCGGCAACAAAATTTATCGGCGGTCACGGCACAACGCTCGGCGGTATAATTGTTGACAGCGGTAAATTCGACTGGGAGAAAAGCGGAAAATTCAGCTCAATAACCGACCCGAACCCAAGCTATCACGGTATTTCCTTTACAAAAGCCGTAGGGTCAGCCGCTTATATTACAAAAATCCGTGCAATAACTCTGCGTGATACAGGTGCGGCAATCTCGCCGTTTAATGCGTTTTTACTGCTTCAGGGGCTTGAAACGCTTTCGCTCAGAGTTGAACGTCACGTTGAAAACACAAAAAAAGTGCTTGAATTTCTTCAAAATAACCCACAGGTTGAAAAAGTTAATCACCCGGCATTAAGCTCTCATCCCGACCATGCGCTTTATGAAAAATATTATCCAAACGGCGGCGGCTCAATTTTCACATTTGAGATTAAAGGCGGCGAGAAGGAAGCTCGTGACTTTATCGACAGGCTGCAAATTTTCTCGCTTCTTGCAAACGTTGCCGATGTGAAATCGCTTGTAATTCACCCGGCAAGCACAACTCACTCACAGCTTTCGGAGGAGGAACTGCTTGACCAGGGCATTAAACCCAACACAATAAGGCTTTCGATAGGTACAGAAACCGCTCAGGATATTATAGACGACCTTGCGCAGGCTTTTGAAGGATAGGGAATACATTAAAGAAAAGAGTGAAAAAATGAGGACTAAAAAGACGGTATTTGCCGCACTTTTTGCGGCATTAACCTGCGTTATGACAATGCTTATAAAAGTTCCGTCGCCGCTTAAAGGCTATTTAAACCTCGGCGACTCTGCCGTTCTTGTTTCGGGCTGGTTTTTAGGCCCTGCATACGGCTTTGCCGCCGCTGCGATTGGCTCGGCGCTTGCGGATTTGTTTGGCGGCTATGCGGTTTATGTGCCTGCAACCTTTGTTATAAAAGGTGTTATGGCGCTTCTTGCCTTTGCCGTGGCAAATTCGGGAAAAAAGCTGAAACTTACCGTGCGCCGCATTATAAGCGGAATCGTAGCAGAAGCATTTATGGTACTCGGTTATTTCGTTTTTGAAGGCTTTTTGTACGGCTTCGCACCCTCGCTTTTAGATATACCGGCAAACATTTTGCAAGGGGCTTTTGGAATTGTTCTCGGCGTAACCGCCGCAAAAGTATTTGAAAAAAGTCATATTGAGTTTTAAAAAAGTGGTGCAGTTTTGTTAAAAACTGCACCACTGCTTGCTTTCCGCCCTTTAAAGCTCTACCGAAAAGTACATGAGCGAGTTTTAAAGGACAAAATATACCTTCACTTTTCAGCCTCCGCACATATTTAATTCCCGAAATTCATTTCTTCAAGCTCCGCAATAATTTTATCGCAGATTTTTCCGCTTGCCGTAAAGTCCATATTCGGCACATAGTAGCCTTCGAGCTTGTCGTGCAGGGCTTTTGCGGAGGCGATTATTTTGCACGCCTCGTCAGTCTGGCGGTCTATTGCTCTGCTGAGGTTATCGAGCTCGCCTATATATTCATCGAGAAGGTAGCGGTCGGCGGCATTTCTGCTGTCAATAATCTCTGCGTCCGCACAGCTCACTCCCGAAGCTAAATCCTCGGTGAATATTCCAAGGTCAAGTTCGGGTACATAAATGTGCATTATTTCGTCACGGGGCGCAAGCGGATTGTAAAACAGCTCGGTATCGTAGCCGTATTCGCTTAACGCATCTGCGACTTTTTCGGCAATTTGCCGTGAAGCACTGCCCCGAAGGACGTATTTTTTGCCGCAACTGATTGTTTCTGCATGAGAAATGTAACCTGCAGGGCCGTAGGAGGAAGCAAAGAGTTTTCGCCTGAACGCTGTTCCGGACGGTGAAAATTCCTTTATTTCCGAGTGAATTATCTCTGCCGCATTTTTCTGCACGGCTTCGGGTTTTATAATTTTTTCGTATATTTTCTGCTTTGCGGCATAAAGCACCCCCGCCGCCTTTAAATGCTCATACGAAAGGCGAAAATGCTCTGCGATTTTTGCGTTTGTGTTTATTATGTCCGCCTTGTTTTTAATCATTTTCTTTTCGTTCCAACATTCACCGAGGTGAATTATAGTATCCACAGCTCCCGGTGTTTTGGGGTCTACGATATGAGGAGAAGTTCCGTCAACCATTGCAATTTTCATTTCGGGAATAACAAGTCCGTCGAGGGAGTCCGGGTCGGACGAGCAATAAATATAGTCGGTTTCAAAGCCGTTTTCCGCCGCCCACTCGCCGACTTTTTTCATAAGAGTAGATTTTCCCGTTCCGGGGCCGCCCTTAATCACATAAATTTTTCGTGCCTCGCTTTGGCGCAAAAGATAATCGTAATAGGAGAAAAAACCTTCGGACGTGTTGCCGCCCAGAAAATATTTTCGCATAAAGAAACACCTTCCTTTTTTTAAATCTGATAATTTATATGAAGGAAGGTGTCAAAATATGACAAATTTTTAAATCTGTGCTTAGGTTATTCTTTTTTTGGCAGGCTCAATTTCCACGACCATAATGCGCCTGCCTCGCATTCCTTTTATTTTAACGGTAAATTCGTCAAACTCAAAAACCTCGTTTTTATGCGGAATTTTCTGAACAAGGTCCAAAACCCAGCCGCCGACGGTAGAAGCCTCTGTTCCCTCACGCCAGCTTTTCGGCCAGCCCGTTTCCTTGAACAAGTCGTTAAGACCCATTTTTGCGTTTATTTCGTATCTGCCGCCTATTTTTATAATATACCTCTGAACAGCGTCTGTTTCGTCGCTTATATCACCCACAAGCTCCTCAAAAATATCTTCCATGGTAACTATACCGACTGTTCCGCCGAAAGCGTCGCTGACAACGGCAAGGTGAATATGCTCCTGCTGAAAAAGCGTGAGCACTCCGAGAAGATTGGTGGTTTCGGGTACAAAAAGCGCAGGACGAACAAGCTCTTTAATATTTACAGTTTCGCCTTTTGCAAGCTTTTCAAGCACGTCACGCTCGTATATTATACCGATTATTTTGTCGATGGTTTCGTCATAAACAGGCACTCTCGAAAAGTGCTGTTCAATAAGTAAATCAATAAGTTCGTTTACGGGAATATTTTTTTCAACCGCAACAATATCAACACGGGGAACAAGAATTTCGTCAACGGAGATTTCGTCAAGCCGCAGGGCGTTTTTTGCCATCTCGGTTTCGTCCTCGTCAAGCTGACCTTTATCCATACTTTCTTCAAGAATTTTTTCCATTTCAAGCTCGGTCGGCGCGTCCTCGCCGCCGCTGTCACGCTGGAGAACGGCACAAAGCTTTTCGAGAGGAGTTAAAATGAAAACGATTAAAGAAAGGGGAAGAGAAAAAGCAAAAAGCAGTTTTTCTGCATTGTGCTTTGCATAGCTTTTTGGAGTTATTTCGCCGAAAAGCAGTACAAGAAGCGTGAGCAAAACGGTAGAAACGGTAACAGCAATTTCTTCCGAAGAAGCGCCGCCCGAAAGGGCAATATTTGTTGCCGCAACCGCCGAAAGCGAAGCCGAAGAAATATTAACAATGTTGTTGCCGATAAGAATTGCAGACAAGGTGTTGTCGTAATTATTTATGAGCTTCAAAGCTCTTTTTGCCGCCTTTGAGCCGTTTTGAGCTTTTGTTTCAACTCTTATGCGGTTTGCGGTTGTAATTGCCGTTTCGCATGACGAAAAAAACGCCGATGCCGCAACAAGCAACAAAATAACCGCATATAAAAACAAACTGTGCGTACTTATCGCTTCTCCTAAAATTTTTCTCACTTCTCCTTTTGTAGCTTATTTTCTCTTGCGTAGTAAAATATGTATTGCTGGGCGAGTCCGCAAATATCACCGAAAAGATTTTCTCCCGCCTGACGCACCTTAACGCCTTCAACCGCCGATGGATAAAGCGTTTTCATTGCCTTGTCAATCCATGTATCAACAGGGAAAACGTCAAGCCTGCCTGCGCCGAAAATCAGTATGCAGTCCGCAACCTTTGGGCCTACGCCGTTTATTCTCATCAGATATTTTTGAGCTTCAAGCGCCGTCATAGAGGATAGCGCATCAAGCTGTATTTCGCCGCTTGTTACCTTATTTACGGCGTCAACTATGTACTTTGCCCTAAAGCCCGAGCGTATGGGGGCAAGGTCATCTTCCGTTACGCCATGGAGCTGTTCGGGCGTAGGAAAACTGTAATATTTTTCGCCGTTATATTCAATTTCGTCACCGAAAAGACTGCACAGGCTGTCTACAATTTTCATAATTCTCGGAATGTTGTTGCTTGCGGAAATTATGAAGGAAATAAGAGCCTCAAAGGTGTCTTGGCGGAGTATTCTTATGCCGCTTCCCGCACTTATGGCGGTTTTCATTATAGGGTCGGTTTCCAGCCTTTTTTGATAGCTCCCATAATCGGTTTTGAGGTCAAAATAGTCCTCCCAAATTTCGGAAAACTCTTTTGTGCAGGTGTTCAGAACAGTAACGGAGTCGCCGCTTTGAATAAGCTTTAGCACTTTGCCCTTTGCAACGCCGATAAAAGAGCCGTCCTCCTGCTTTTTCCAGCGGAAGCATTGACCGCACTCAAAAATATGGCAAAGATTAAACTCTTTAAGCTCCGACAGCACCACGCCGCCTTCGGTTTCTGATATTTTCATAAAGTAACCTTCTTTTTATTTATGCATAAGCCAAAAGGCTTTATTTACGTTTTTAATTTCCACGTCTTTGCCACCGTTTGCGTGTTCGCCGTCGAGCGACCAGTCAACGGCTTCTTCCATACTAAAGTGGATTTTTTCGGTTTTGAAAAATTCAAAAACCTCTGTATCCGAAAAATCCGCCGAGGCAAGACCGTATAAAATTTTGTGAAGATGAACAGCATTTTCGGGCTGTTTCACAAGAAGCACCTCAAATTTTCCGTCGTCAAAACTCATATTATCTCTGTCAAGCTTAATAAGACCGCCTATTGAAGTGGAGTTGCTGACTGCGCCGAATATATAGTCGCCGCCAAGTTTATGCTCATCCGAGCTGATTTCCATATGATAAGGTCTTATTGAGGCAACGTCTTTAATGCCGCCGAGAACGTAAGCAAAGTGTCCGAGGGCATTTTTTACGTTTTGCGGTACGGAGTAAGAGGTTGAGGTAAAAGCGCCGAAAGAGGCAATATAGGTAAAGCTTCGGGTTTTGTTGAAAATGCCGACATCAAGCGGTTTTGCGCCCTCGCAAGCGGTTATTTCCTCCGCCGCCTCAGATAGTTCGGTTGATATTCCGAGACTGCTTGCAAAATCGTTTGTGCTTCCGGCAGGAAGATAACCTACGGG
>CACZWA010000054.1:0-5218 GCA_902784685.1 uncultured Ruminococcus sp. | reverse complement strand
GTCTATGGTTTCGTTAAGCGTTCCGTCTCCTCCGCAACAAACAATAAGGTCGTAGTCCTTTGACGAAACGGCTTCAAAAGCAAAAGAGGTAGCCTCGCCGCGCATTGAGGTGAGGCGGGTTGTTACAAGATAGCCCTCGTCGCAGAAAATTTTTGTAATATCAAAAAGAGCGTTTTTCACCGTTAGTTTTCCTGCGGTTGGGTTGATTATGAGAAGTAATTTTTTTAAGGTTTCCATATTATTACCCCATTTTATTTGCTGTTAGTAGTAGGCTGTAACACCTAAAACTTCACATTATTATCTTTGTATAAGCTATGTGAACATCGTCTTCCTTAAATATCATTTAATTGACCATTATTTTGCATTTTGAATTTTGAATTTTACATTTAATAACTCCACTCTCAACTCTCCACACTATTTACTCCATATTTAGCGGGCGGCAGATTGCCGCCCCTACGGTTTTACGGTGTTTGTCATAATTTTTCGGGACGATGTGGGCATCGTCCCCTACACCGTCACAAGTGGCTCATACAACAAATATCATTTAATTATTTTTGCCGCAGGCAAAAATTGACCATTATTTTACATTTTGAATTTTGAATTTTACATTTAATAACTCCACTCTCAACTCTCCACACTATTTGCTCCACATTTGGCGGGCGGCAGATTGCCGCATCTACGCCATTACAAACCGCCTTTTATCGCCCATACAAGCCTTCCCCCTTGGGGGAAGGTGGGTTTTGCCAAAGGCAAAACTCGGATGAGGGGAAAATATCGGGCGACCACGCAGGGTCGCCCCCTGCATTTCTCCGTATTTATCGGAAAGGGCAAGCACTTTCCCTACATTTTTCGTTTTTCTCTAATGTTGTTTATAAGAACTTTTTTATTCAAAGTTTACGCTTCTCATAACGCTTGCGCATCTTGGGCAAAGAGTTGGGTGTTTCGGGTCTGTGCCGAGGTCACGAATAAGCCAGCAACGCTCGCATTTTTCGCCCTTTGCTTCTTCAACCTTAACGGTAATATCTTTATTTTCACCTTTAATGCCTTCGCCTTCGCCGTTTACAAGGTTTACGGAAGAAACAATAAATACTGTTTCAAGCAGGTCTTTAAGCGCATTTATTTCATCAAAGGTTTTGCCCTGCGCATAAATTGTAACGCCTGCGCCGAGTGACGAACCGATAATTTTCTCTGCTCTTGCAAGCTCAAGGGCTTTTGCCACATCTGAGCGGAGAGCGATAAGCGTATCGTATTTTTCTTTAAGCGCACTGTCTGTAAATGTTTCGTCATAAGAAGGCATATCGTTAAGAAGCACGCTTTCGGTGTTTTCGCCGTCTAAATGCGGCATAGCCTTCCAGATTTCTTCCGAGGTATAGGCAAGAATCGGGGAGATAAAGCGCACAATGTTTGAAAGAATTATATACATGGCGCTTTGAGCGCTTCTTCTCATAGCCGAGTCCGCTTTTTCGGTGTAAAGTCTGTCTTTTATAATATCAAGATAGAAGTTACTCATATCAACTACGCAGAAATTAACGATTGAATGGTAAACAATATGGAAATCGTAAGAGTCGTATGCGTCACGGACTTTCTTTGCAAGTGCATTTAGACGAAGCATAGCCCATTTGTCGATTTCTTCCATATTGTCACAGCTTATCATATCCTTTTTCGGGTCAAAGTCGCTGATATTTCCCAAAATATATCGTGCCGTATTTCTTATTTTACGGTAACCCTCCGAAAGCTGACGGATAAGGTCGTTAGAAATTTTAACGTCGCTTGTGTAGTCTGCCGAAGCTACCCACATACGGAGAATATCCGCACCGTTCTTGTTTATTACATCAAGCGGGTCAATGCCGTTGCCCTTTGATTTCGACATTTTGTTTCCTTCAAGGTCAATAACCATACCGTGAGTTAAAACGCTCTTATACGGAGCTGTTCCGAAGTTTGCAACGCTGACAAGAAGTGACGACTGGAACCAGCCTCTGTACTGGTCGTTACCTTCAAGATAAAGGTCGGCAGGCCATGAAAGTTCAGGCCTTGTCTGCAAAACTGCCGCATGAGAAGAACCCGAATCGAACCAAACGTCCATAATATCGGTTTCTTTCGTAAATTCGCCGCATCCGCAATCGGGGCATTTAAAGTCGTGTCCTGCAAGCATTTCGGCAGGAGTCATGGCAAACCACGCATCCGAGCCTTTTTCACGGAACAGGTCTGAAATAACTTTAATTGTATCGTCGTTTATGAGCTCTTTTCCGCAGTCCTTGCAGTAGAAAATCGGAATGGGTACGCCCCAAATTCTCTGACGTGATATACACCAGTCGTTACGGTCACGAACCATACCTGTTATTCTGTCTTCACCCCAGGAGGGAATCCATTTAACGTCTTTAATCGCCTTTAACGCTTCGTCTTTAAAGCCGTCAACCGAAGCAAACCACTGCTCTGTTGCACGGTAAACTATCGGCTCTTTACATCTCCAGCAGTGGGGATAGGAGTGAAGAATATCTTCGCTTGCAAAGAGTGCGCCCGTGCTTTCGAGTTTATTGAAAATTGCAACATTTGCCTCTTTGTAGCTAAGACCCTCGAACTCGCCTGCGTCGGCAGTCATATATCCTTTTGCGTCAACAGGTACAACAATACCTATTTTATCTTTATATTTTTGGCAAACGATAAAGTCCTCGGTACCGTGACCGGGTGCGGTGTGTACGCAGCCTGTACCTGATTCGAGAGTTACATGGTCGCCTACGATAACAAGCGAGTCACGCTCAATAAACGGATGACGGCAAACCATATATTCAAGGTCGCTTCCCTTAAATTCGCCGATAACCTCATAGTCAGCAATACCACCAACGTTCATAACGTTTTCAAGAAGACCGGTTGCAACAACATAAGCCTCGTCGCCGTTTTTAACAATGCTGTAATCAAAGTCTGCATTAAGGCAGATTGCAAGGTTAGCGGGCATTGTCCAGGTGGTTGTTGTCCAAATTACATAGTAAACCTTTTTAACTTTTTTGTAAATATCCGCAAAAAGACCTTTATCGTCAGTTACTTCAAATTTAACATAGATGGATTTTGTTTTGTCGTCCTGATATTCAATTTCGGCTTCGGCAAGGGCTGTTTCACAGTCCGCACACCAGTAAACGGGCTTTAAGCCTTTGTAGATGTAACCTTTCTTTGCCATTGTGCCGAACATTTCAATCTGTTTTGCTTCAAATTCGGGTTTGAGCGTTACATATGGGTCGTCAAAATCTCCGATTACGCCAAGACGCTTAAACTGCTCCTTCTGGTTATTTACATAACCGAGCGCAAAGTCACGGCATACTTCACGGAATTTAACAGGGCCTACCTCGTGGCGGTTAACGCCGAGTTTTTTAATTGCCTGCTTTTCAATCGGCAAGCCGTGAGTATCCCAGCCGGGAACGTAAGGTGCGCAGTAGCCCGACATATTTTTGTATCTTACGATTATATCCTTTATAACCTTGTTCATTGTGTGACCGAGGTGAATATCACCGTTTGCATAGGGCGGTCCGTCATGAAGATTAAACGACGGCTTGCCTGCGTTATGCTTTAAAACCTTGTGATAAAGGTCCTGCTTGTTCCAGTCGTCAAGAATAGCCGGCTCTTTCTGCGGCAGATTTGCTCTCATTGAAAATTCTGTCTGAGGCAAATTAAGTGTTTTACCATAATCCATAGTTTTCGCTCCTTATATGTTATGTATTTTTTATTCTTTATCATCAGATACAACATGTACCTTCATTGTTTGCTGTTCAACAAATTCTTTTGCTTTTTTTTCGGGGTCGTCCTCAAAGCCGTATTTTTTATCGGGAGATGAGTTTTCCGCTGTCCTCGCCTCTTCGGATATTATGGGGCTGTCAAAGGACATTGTTTCATCGCTTACCTGAACTCTCGGCGTTCTTTCGAGAATTTTGCCGGGCTGAGGCATTGTTTCAACCATATCAAGAGCATTTTTAAGTATCTGCTCCATCTGACGGCGATAGCTCGAAAGCTGAATTTTCATATTGGACATTTCCATATCAATTCTCGAAACCTTTTGCTGTGCGTCAACAATAATTGCGTTTGCCTTTATCTCGGCTTCCTCAACAATATTTTTAGCTTTATCGGAAGCGGCACGCTTAACCTCTTCGCCTGTGCTTTGCGCAACAACTATACTGCTCTGCAAAACGTCCTCCATTGATTTGTAGCGGCTTACGGCTTCGGTGAGCGCAACAATCTTGTCTTTAAGCGCAATTCGCTCCATGTAAAGCTCTTTGTAGTCGGTCATAACGGTTTTCATAAACTCGTCAACCTCGTCTTTTTTGTATCTGCCAAGAGAGGTTTTAAAAACTTTTGTTTCAATATCAAGCGGTGTAAGCATAAAATTCGTCCCCTTCCGTCTATTCGTAAATATCTATTTCAACTTTTATTCTACCCTTTTTTGTCGTTCCGCAGTCGCCTGCGTAAATAAATCTCCCGTAGCCCCGCACCGATACAGTGTCGTTTGCTTTGAGCTTTAAATGCACCGACATAGCTTCGGTAAAATTCACCATTACTCTGCCTGCCTTTATAAGCTCCTCGGTTTTTGAACGTGAAGTGCCGATGACTGCGCTCAAAATGCAGTCAAGCCTGTTTGAAGCGGCTGTTATACTTTTTCGTTTCAGCTTTTTTTCGGGAATTTCAGGGTTTAGCGTTTCCTCGGCTGTCGCACTGCATCTGCCTATGCGGTCGAGGTTTGTCAGAATAAAATTTTTAACGCTGTCTGCGCAGAACACGCAGGCGCTTTTTTCCGACACAACAATATCGCCTATGCAGTCACGGTTTATGCCAAGCCCTAAAACAGAGCCGAGATAATCCCTGTGAGTAAGCCCAGTCGGGTCGGACGGCGTTATCTTAACCGCACTCAGCGGGAAATACTCCGCCAAAGGCTCATAGCCCTCCGGAAAACAGCCTATCATTTTCCGCTCGGCACCGTCATAGCCGCCGTAGGCATGGTATTTACAACCGGGCGCTTTAACATTTTTCACAAGCTGCCGGGCTCTTTCGTCCATAAATTTTGAAAAATCGGGATAACAGTTTTTGCGGCAGGTTTCCGCAAGGTCTTCGGTTTTTGCAATTAAAAGTTTTGTTTCGTCCATATTATAAGCGCATAAGCAGTCTTACAAGAAGATTGCGTACAATTTCAATAACAATAATTGCCACAACGGGCGTAAAATCAATCATAATACGGTTT
>CACZWA010000053.1 GCA_902784685.1 uncultured Ruminococcus sp. | reverse complement strand
AGCGCCTTTGAGGGCGAAAGCCCTGAATATTTTACGGTTAAGCGGTCAATACCAATCCCGACTGTTGCCGCAAAAAGCACAGCTTTTTCGCACCCTTCAAGGTTTTTTTTAATTGCCTCTCCCTTTGCCTCCACTTTTCCTATATGCAAAGTCTCGCCGTCACGGAAAATATCTGCCTCGGCAAAGCAAACCTTGTAAGAAAAACCGTTTTGGCACTCGTCAAGGCAACTTTCAAGCAGTTTTTCGGTTTCCGCATCCGCCTTTTTCACACCGGCATAGCGCAAAATTTCACCTTTGTTAAATTCGGGGCTATCGTAAAATTTTGTAAAAACAGTCATCATTTTCCCAAAATATCCGAAAGGTTTGCCTGAACGGCTTTTGCCACTTCGGGTTTATTCATAGAATAAACATGTACATTTGTTATATTGTTTGCAAAAAGGTCAATAATCTGGTCTGTTGCATAGGCTATACCTGCCTGTTTCATTGCGGCAGGGTCAGAGCCGAATTTATCTACAATGCTCTTAAAACGTTGCGGCATAAACGAGCCTGAAAGCTGAATTGCACGCTCCACCTGATTTGCGTTTGTTATAGGCATAATTCCTGCCACAACCGGCACCGTTATTCCTGCCTCACGGATTTTGTAAAGAAAATTATACAGAAGATTATTATCAAAAAACATTTGTGTTGTAAGGAACTCACAGCCTGCTTCAACCTTCTCTTTAAGGTGAGCAATATCCTCTTTTTGGTTTCGGCTTTCGGGGTGAACTTCCGGGTAACACGCTCCGCCTATGCAAAAGCCCTGTCCTTTAAGCTCTGCGATAAGCTCGGAGGCATAGCGATAATCTCCGGGTACTTTGCCGCTCTCTTTCATTTGCGGCGTGAGGTCTCCACGGAGAGCCATAACGTTCTCAATTCCTGCGGCTTTCATTTCGGCAATCTGCTTTTTTACAGTTTCTCTGCCCGACGAAACGCAGGTAAGATGAGCAAGAGTCGGCACGCCGTAAGTTTCGTTTATATTTTTTGCAATGTCGAGGGTATAGGCGCTTGTTCCGCCACCTGCGCCGTATGTAACGCTCATAAAAGATGGCGAAAGCTTTGCAATTTCCTCCGTTGCGGTTTTAACGCTTTCAAACGAAGTATCGGTTTTGGGTGGAAAAACCTCAAATGAAAGAGATAATTTCCCGCTTTTAAGTTTTTCTGTAAGTTTCATTTCTGCTCCTTTATGGCAACCGATGTTCAGATTTAACGGCTGATGTTGTTAATCGCCGAGAACAGCGCATTTACCGACGATGCGATAATATCGTCATGTACTCCTGCGCCCCAGCTCACGCTGCCGTCCGGCAAGGTGATACTAAGGTATGTTATAGCCTGTGAAGACGAGCCTTGCGAAAGAGCATGTTCGCTGTAAGTAAGGTCGCTGTACTCATAACCGAGATGCTCTTTAAGCGCATTGCTCACCGAGTCAAGACGTCCGTTACCTGTTCCCTTTATTTCTTTAATTTCGCCGTGGTCATTTACCGTAAGGGTAACATGAACTTTTTCGTCACGAACATAGTGGAAATCTATAAGTCCGAGCGGCGAATTTATATTGATAAAATTTTCGGTAAAAATCTTAAGCACATCTTCGGGCGACAGCTCTTTGTGCATATGGTCCGAAATGCTTTTAACGGTATAACCGACAATTTCACGCATTTTTGGCGGAAGCACATATCCGTAATTTGTTTCAAGCAGATAACCTATGCCGCCTTTTCCGGACTGCGAATTTATGCGGATAACGTCCGTTTGGTACTCTCTGCCGACATCTGCCGGGTCAATCGGCAGATACGGCACGCTCCATCCTTCGTCCGCCTGTTTTTTATGCCATTTTATGCCTTTGGCAATTGCGTCCTGATGAGAACCCGAAAAGGCGGCAAAGACAAGCTCGCCCGAATAAGGCTGGCGCTCCCCTATACGCATTCCGGTAATTTTTTCATAAGTTTCGGCAAGCTTCGGAAGATTGGAAAAATCAAGCTTTGGGTCAACACCCTGCGAAAACATATTAAGCGCAAGCGTTATAATATCAACATTACCTGTGCGCTCGCCGTTGCCAAAAAGCGTGCCTTCCACTCTCTGCGCACCTGCAAGGATTCCGAGTTCCGCATCGGCAACGCCACAGCCTCTGTCGTTATGCGGATGAATTGATAAAATAACATTATCGCCGTATTTAAGCCCCTTCCTCATATATTCAACCTGTGCGGCATAAAGATGAGGCATAGAAAGCTCAACCGTAGAAGGCAGATTTATAATAACCTTGTTTTCGGGCGTAGGCTGCCACACGTCAAGCACCGCATTGCACACTTCAAGCGCATATTTCGGCTCTGTGCCGGTAAAGGATTCCGGCGAATATTCAAGTATGCACTCTGTATCGGTCTTTTCTGCAAGCTTTTTGCAAAGAGCCGCCCCTTTTACGGCAATTGCCTTAATTTCCTCGTCCGTCTTTTTAAATACCTGCTTGCGCTGGGCATACGAGGTGGGGTTATACAAATGCATAATCGCCCTTTTGGCGCCCTTAACAGCTTCAAAGGTTTTTCTTATAATATGCTCCCTGGACTGCATTAAGACCTGAATTGTAACGTCATCCGGAATCATATTTCCGTCAATAAGCGTGCGAATAAAATCATACTCCGTTTCGGACGCCGCCGGAAAACCGACTTCAATTTCTTTAAATCCAAGCTCCAAAAGCACCTTCCAAAATTCAAGCTTTTTTTTGAGATCCATAGGAACAATAAGCGCCTGGTTGCCGTCACGAAGGTCAACCGAACACCATGTCGGCGCTTTGTCTATATATTCTTTTTTTGTCCAGTCAATGTTTTCGCCCTCAGGCGCAAAATATTGTCTTTTGTATTTCTCGTAATTTTTCATATTCATATTCCTCTGCCAAAATATAGTAATTACATAGTCTTTTCTAAATTATACCACGGGAATAAAAAAAAGTCAAGAAATATCGGCGTTTGAGTGTGTAAAAAAAGCTTTTACGCCAAATAGTTTAAGGGTAAAAAATAAGAAAACCAAAGCATAAAAACCAAAAGCCGACTTAAAACAAAATTTTAAGTCGGCTTTAGACCGCTGACTTTGACTTTGTCAGCGGTCTGAGTGGGGTAACGGTAACCCCACTCTTTCTGCTATAGCAATTAACGCCGTATCATCTTCTCTGTGTTCTTCTCTTATTTTATTTAGAAACTCCAACATTCTTTGCCTTTTTATTTGTGATAAATTAGCCATTTTCCATTTCCTCCATTAATTTGATTGTCATTTCGCACGCAGCCTCAAACTTAATATCCTTTGCATACTCAAATTCTTTTTGATACCGTTTCCACCTGTCATGCATTGCGGGACTTTTGGATACGGTTTCAATAATTCCTCTATAATTCGCGATAATGTGTTCTGTGCCGCGCTTTTTGGCTGTTGCGGCAAAAGCGTCTTTTAAAACCTTATTGTCAATATTTTTCTTTTGCAGCGTATTCAGAATATAAACATCGTAAAAATCTCTCGGTCTTGTGTTCTGATCTCCCCTTGAAATAATTGTTTCAAGTTTTTCGGCAAGTATTGTTTCGACGGTATATGCTAAAACATTTATACTTCGTTCCTCAAACATAAGATTAAATTTATAAACCATTTCGCGAGGTGTAATTTTATCACCTGTTGTTATATCAATTTTAAGCGGTACTGCCATTGGAGGATAGTTTCCAAGCAGACTTACCCGATATCCGCCGTATTCGTCATCTTCCCGAATATCATCAATACCACTAAACTCAAAGTTAATATCATCATCTATATGTATTGCGCAAATATCGACAAACATTTGTGATATTGTTTCTCTTGTTACCGATAAGCCTTTTATGGTAGCGTCTATATCCATTGTTGCTCTTGTATCAAGCCCTACCATAGCTGCTAATAAAAATCCGCCTTTCAGAATAAAATTATCACGGTATTGTGAAACCGATATTCTTTCGAGTAACCGTTCAAGCATATAATTCTGCAAAACGATCTGCGCAGAAATTTTCTTATCTTTGGCTAAATTCTTAACGTATGCTTTTAACTGCATTGCATTTTTCATATAAGTACCTCCAAATAAGGACGGATCTTTTTTTCTACCCTTGACATCTTCGCACATTCAGAAAGGAGAGGTAAATTTTTATTTTTATAACCTGCATATCTTTTAAATGCGTCTGTAATTACTTGTATATCTATTTCATACCCTGTTTTTAAAATGTCGCATAAAGTATGTTCAATACAGTACACATTTACCTTGTTTCCCGACGGGGTTTTTACATTTATAATACCCTTTTTGTAAAATTCCTGCTTAACTCTGTGTGCAGTAATTTCATTCTTAAAAGCAGAAGTGTTATATGACGCGGGAAAAGTCATATCGAATTTAATTGGCGTTCTATCTGTAAAACCCAGCAAATATAATGCGGAAACATTTGAAAATACGCCTTTTTTAAACCTTGTTTGCAGATTGTAAAATTCGTCATCTAATTTTGCGTGCAGAACATAAACACCCCTTGAAGAGCGGTCTAACAAACCCCTATCAACCATATTGCGCAAGGTTGTGCGGTGTATTTTCATTTTATTAACTTGTTCGGTTGTGATTGTGCCGCCATTTGACATCGCTGCCTTTAATATTCTGTCTGAATTTGTCATATAAACCTCCAAACAACTTTTATGCCTATTATTATATATTAAATAGGCATAAAAGTCAATAGATTTCATAAAAAATCGCAGAACTTATATTCATTGGTTTTATTATGTCATATTTTCAATTAAGCAATACTTCAAATTATAATGAAAAAACAAAGATACAATTTAAACCGACCGGGCGCTCCTAATCCGCCGCCTTTTGATAGCGAAGGACTTCCGCGCATAGATTATATTTTCGGGTGTAATTACGGTTGTTCCGATATTATTTGTGTATTGCGCAATACGGAAGCTTAAAAGCATCCTTTGCGGATTTATTCAAATTTGCGTAAAGTCCCTATCCGGATATCCTATACTGCGTGGGAGAGATTTTATACTTTTTCTTAAAAATTCTGCTGAAATATAAAGGGTCATTAAAACCGCATGATTGCGCTATTTCTGTAATTGGCAGGTCGGTTGAAAGCAATAATTCGCAAGAATTTTTAAGCCGGATATCATTCTGATATTTGATTGGAGACATTCCGGCAATTTCAAAAAAAAGATGTGAAAATCTGCTTTTTGAATACCCTGCTTTTTTAGCTAATTCATCAAGTGTCAATTGCTTATTATAGTTTGTGATGATATATGTAACCGCTTGCGTTATAATATCCGAATTGCGGTTTTGTCCGGACTTTGCCGCTGCTTTTGAAATATGATATATTAATTCCAGTAAAGATGCGTTGGCTAAGGTTTGTTTGTCCGACAGATGAAACCGCTGAATAAGTTTTGAAAATGATTCGGAAATTCCTTTGTCGGGATTTAAAAAATATACACCGCCCGTTAAATTACAGGAATCGAACAACTCTTCAGCTATTTTTCCGCCGAAGTGACACCATAAGCTTGAGGTGTTCGGAGAAAAAGAATATTCCTGCTCCTCATTCGGCGTATAAATTACCAGGTTTCCGTTTGATAATGTGTATTTTTTATTTTTGTAAAGTATCTCGCAATTTCCGTTATCTATCAAAAGAATCTGATAGTCCACTCTTCCTTTCTTTCGCATAACGGTACAGGGAAGCGGCATGTGCTGAAACCCGCAGCTGTTTATTTTCAGATATTTTTCGGTCTTAAAATTTGTTCTGTCCCTGACATTTCCGTCCCATTTAATCATCGGTTTATGCCTCCTTTTTTTATCTGTTGGTTTTATTGTACCATATTTCAGCATTTTTGTCCATATATACAGTAATATTTTTTATTTACAAATTTTCAATATTCCGCTATAATAAAGAAAAAATATAACCGAAAGGGGTAATATTATGAAAAAATTTGCTTTTATAGGAGCGGGCAGCCTTCAGTTTACCAGTAGTTGTGTACGCGATTTGCTGACATTTCCTGCATTTCGTCAATGTGAATTTTGGTTAATGGACATAAATGCCGATAATTTAAAAAACATTGAAAAAGTCGTTAAAAGGATAGTTGAAGAGATGGATTGTCCCGATTGCAAGGTTGTTCCCACAATGAGCCGTAAGGAAGCGCTTATGGGGGCGGACGGCGTTTTATGCACCGTATTTAACGGAGATGTGGATATCTGGAGATACGAAATCGAAATTCCCAAAAAATACGGCATTAATATCAATATAGGCGATACGAGAAGCGTTTCCGGTATTTTCAGGGCGCTCAGAAACATTCCTCTTATGCTCGATATATGCAGTGATATTGAGAAATATTGTCCAGGCGCTGTATTTTTAAATTATACAAATCCCATGTCGATGCTTTGCGGCGCAATGCAAAAGCACAGCGGCGTGCAGGTGACGGGGCTGTGTCACAGTGTTCAGCATACGATTCAGATGCTTTCGGAGTGGCTTAATGTTCCGATTGATGAAGTGAATTATAAATGCATGGGTGTAAATCATCAGGCATTTTATACCGAGCTTTCGCATAAGGGTGAGGATTTGTATCCTAAACTTCGTAAGCTTCTCGAAAATGAGGAATATTACAATAAAGAAATTGTAAGAAACGAGATGTTCTTAAAGCTCGGATATTATGTTACCGAATCAAGCGGTCATAACTCGGAATACAATCAGTGGTTCAGAAAAAGACCTGACCTTATTGAAAAGTACTGTACTCACGGTACAAACTGGAATCCGGGAGTATATGCGTATTCCTTAAACAGAAGAATTGAAAGAAAAGCCAATACGCAGAAGCAGTATGACGAATGGATGGCAAAAGAATTTGATAAAAAGAAAAGTAATGAATACGCAGCAAATATATTCAATGCGCGTATAGGCGACGGAAAACCGTTTGTGTTTAACGGAAATGTTATAAATCACGGTTCCATTCCGAATCTTCCCGATGATGCCTGCGTAGAAGTCCCTGTTGTGGCAGACAGAATGGGTTTTAAAACAACAATTGCGGGACCTCTTCCCGCCCACCTTGCGATACTTGTCAATACCACGGCTCGCCTTGAATCGCTTGCGGTTGAGGCTGCTATTAAAAAAAGCAAAGAAATGGTATATCAGGCAGTATATATGGACCCTCTTTCATCAGCGGTATGTTCAATGGACGAAATCAAATCAATGTGCGATGAATTGTTTGAAATTAATAAAGACTATCTGGTAGATTATAAATAATATTGAAATGTATCTAAAACTGAATATCCGTTAAGATATTCAGTCAAGGTTACAGGGTAAATTTTATAATATTCCCGATAAATTGTTTCTTTTTTATATCTTTGAAGATTGTACTGAAAAAATTGCCGTAAACTCTGAATTCACAAGGTTTACGGCAGTTTTTTAAAAAACTCATTCCCACTCTATCGTTGCCGG
>CACZWA010000052.1 GCA_902784685.1 uncultured Ruminococcus sp. | reverse complement strand
GCACCACTAACCTTATAATCAAAAATGTTAAATAAAAACCATTAAATTTTTACTTTAAATTGGTTTGCTTGCGGTAGACCGAGTTTGTCAGCACTCTGAGCGGCGGAGCTTTAATGCTTCGCCGCTTTTACTAAGCTGTTTACTAAGCTGTTTACTAAGCTGTTTTACTTTTTAAGGTTAGCTTCAAGTTTAGCGAGTTCTTCCGCCATTTCCTTGGGCAACCTGTCGCCGAACTGTGCAAAATATGCCTTAATACCTGTGTTCGGGTCCTCAACGTCCTCAAGCCATGTTTTGTTATCAATTGTAAGAAGCTCTTCCATTGTCTTAGCGTCAATATCAAGACCTTCTATGTCAATATCGCTCGGATTGGGAACATAACCGATAGCTGTTTCTTTAGCGCCAACCTTGTTTTCGCAACGGTCGAGAATCCAAAGAAGAACTCTCATGTTGTCGCCGAAACCGGGCCACATAAAGTTATCGTTTTCGTCTTTTCTGAACCAGTTAACGTGGAAAATCTTGGGAGCTTTGTCGCCGAGCTTCTTGCCCATTTCAAGCCAGTGACCCCAGTAATCGGCCATATTGTAACCTACGAAGGGTTTCATAGCCATCGGGTCACGACGAACAACGCCGACTGCGCCTGCGGCAGCAGCTGTTGTTTCGGAAGCCATTGTTGCACCTACAAATGTACCGTGCTGCCAATCTCTCGACTGATATACAAGCGGAGCGCATTTAGCACGTCTGCCGCCAAATACGATAGCCGAAATCGGCACGCCCTTCGGGTTTTCAAATTCGCTGGAAATGCAGGGGCAGTTTTTAGCCGGAGCGGTAAATCTTGAGTTCGGGTGAGCAAGTTTGCCTCCCTCTGCGGTGTATTCTTTGCCGTTTACCTTGCTGCCCTTCCACTCGGTTGCATTTTCGGGCGGATTTTTGTCAAGGCCTTCCCACCATACTGTCATATCATCGTTGTTAATTGCAACGTTTGTAAATATTGTGTTTTTCTTTGTGGATTCAAGAGCGTTAAAGTTTGTTTTTTCGCTTGTGCCGGGGGCAACGCCAAAGAAGCCTGCTTCGGGGTTCATAGCCCAAAGTCTGCCGTCCTCGCCGATTCTCAGCCATGAAATATCATCGCCGACAGTCCAAACTTTGTAACCCTTGTTTTTAAGATATTCCGGAGGAATAAGCATAGCAAGGTTTGTTTTGCCGCAAGCACTCGGAAATGCCGCACAGATGTATTTAACCTCGCCCTTGGGGTTTTCTACGCCGAGGATAAGCATATGCTCTGCCATCCAGCCTTCTCTCTTACCCATTGCGCTTGCAATACGTAGAGCGAAACACTTTTTGCCGAGAAGCACGTTGCCGCCGTAAGCAGAGTTTATGCTCCAGATTGTGTTATCCTGCGGAAAATGAACAATATATCTTTCGTCGGGGTTTACGTCTTTTTTTGAATGAAGGCACTTAACGAAATCGCCGTCGTCGCCAAGCATATCAAGAGCGATATTTCCCATTCTTGTCATTATGTTCATATTAAGAACAACGTAAATGCTGTCTGTAAGCTCAATGCCGACTTTCGAGAAAGGAGAGCCGTAAACGCCCATAATGTAGGGAACAACATACATTGTTCTGCCTTTCATAGAGCCGTCGTAGAGCTTGCTGAGCATTGCATAAGCTTCGCTCGGTTCAATCCAGTTGTTAATCGGACCTGCTTCTTCTCTTGTAGGGGTACAGATAAATGTTCTGTCTTCAACTCGTGCAACGTCGTTTTCAGCAGTTCTGTGGTAGTAGCAACCAGGAAGCTTTTCCTGGTTAAGTTCTATCATTTCGCCGGTTTTAACGGCCTCTTTTGTAAGCTCGTCAAGCTGAGCCTGCTCGCCCGTTATCCATACAACGTTTTCCGGTTTAACAAGGGCTTTCATTTCTTCAAGCCATGTCAAAACTTTTTGATTTTTTGTCATTTCTTTTTCCTCCTGTTATTAACATAAAAATATTTAAAAAGCTGTAAATATGAAAAAACTTTCGGAGTTCGATATTTTATTAACAATGTTTAAAATACAAAACTCCCCTATATACGATTATTCTGTTTAAAGCTTCAAAATCCTTCTTTTTTTGTAAAAATTTTTAAAGAATTTTTTTAAAATACTCTGTCAGGTCGGCATAATCTTTAAGAGAAAGCGCTTCGCCTCTTACCGTGGGAGAAAGTCCGAGCTCGGTAAGAGCGGCAAGGGTTTTTTCTTTCGGTATTCCGGCACCTACCAAAAGGCTGTTTTGAAGGGTTTTTCTGCGAACGGCAAAGCCGCCTTTTATAAGCCTGAAAAACAGCTTTTCATCGGACACCTTAACTGCCGGCTCGTCAAGAATGGTAAGCTTTACAACGGCAGAATCCACTTTCGGAGCAGGCATAAAGCTTTTAGAAGGCACAACACGCACAATTTCAGCCTTTGCACGGTACTGAACGGCAAGTGAGATCGCTCCGCAGTCCGCATTTCCGCTTTGAGCCGTAAGCCTTTCGGCTACTTCCTTTTGTACCATAACGGTTATGGAAGAAATAACGCTTCTCGATTCAAGAAGCCTCATTAAAATAGGAGTTGTTATGTAATACGGCAGGTTTGCGGCAACTTTTATTTTTCGGTTTTCGCTTGCCTTGCCCTTAAAAATGTCGTTTAGCGTAAGCTTCATAAAATCGGCATTTATTACGTTTACGTTATCAAAATCCGCAAGCGTTTCGGCAAGAATCGGCAAAAGCGTATCGTCAATTTCAACCGCAGTAACCTCTGCGCCGGTGCCTGCAAGCTTGCAGGTTAAAACGCCTATTCCGGGACCTATTTCAAGAACGAGGTCGCCTTTTTTTATTTCCGAACAGCGGATAATATCGTCAAGGACTTCCTCGTCCGTAAGGAAATTCTGACCGAGTGATTTTTTAAAGTTTTTACCGTATTTTGTCATAAGCCGCCGTATTTCGGACGGGTCTGTGAGTTTGTACATGATAATCTCCTTCATATCTTTTACAATTGGATACGGGCGGCAGATTGCCGCCCCTACGTCGTCACAAGTCGTCTTTTAGCTCGCAAAGCTCCGCTTGCTCGCCCTGTCAGGCGACTTGTTCCTCTCCCCAAAAAATCTCACGATTTTTCGGGGTCCCCATTATGTGTGCCCCTACAAGCCTTCCCCTATGAGGGGAAGGTGGGTTTTGCCGCAGGCAAAACTCGGATGAGGTGGAAATTTCGGGCGACCACGCAGGGTCGCCCCTACGGTTTTATAAGGTATTTGTCATAATTTTTCGGGACGATGTGGGCATCGTCCCCTACGTCGTCACAAGTCGCCCATACAACAAATATTTTTCAATTATTTTTGCCTATGGCAAAAATTGACTATCATTTTGCATTTTCCATTTTGAATTTTCTATTTAATAATTCCGCTCTCTGTTTTAACTAAGGGAGCAGCACATTTTCCTGCACTGCTCCCTGCAAAATCATATTCGTATTTAGCTTAAAATGTAGACTCTCATTCGTCTGACGCCGTTTGCCGCACATTCGGCATATGTGGGATACCACATATCAATTATACTGCCCTTTATAGAGCCGCCCGTATCGGCCGCAATTGCATAGCCGTAATCGGGTTTTCCGTCAAGAGACTGCACATAAACTTTTGTTCCGAGCGGAATAACACGAGGGTCAACGGCAATTAAACCTCTCTGGGTTGCCATACCTGTTGCGGTTCTTCCGTGAATATCGTAAGAATAAGCCTTGCAGTCAATATAGTTTTTTCCTGCAAAAGTCGATGCGGCGTCTGCCACGCCGGAATTTGTACGGGAAGCTGTTCCACGGTTTACGGGAGTTATGCTCTTTGTACCGTATTCAACAACCTCGTCGGTAGGCTCGATCGTAACTCTCTCGCCCACAAAAGTTCTTTCCGTTTCCTCTCCGTTTGTAACGGTAACGCTGTAAACAATTTCTTTCTCTCCGTTTACGCCGTTTACTTTAACACGGGATTCGCCTCTTTCAAGGTCGGGGTTCGGTACGGACTGTTTGCCGTAAGGAATAACCTCGGTTTCAATTATGTTGTCTTTTGTTACTCTGGCAATATTAACGCTCATACCCGGCTCAAGAACGGTATCAAGAGGCGGATTTACCACGTCAAATTCACCAAGAACCACGCCTTCGCTTTTTAAAAGCTCATCAAGAGTTTTTGAAACTGTTTTAAGCGTAAAACTGTCGTTGCCGAGAATGAAAGGCACTTCAAAAGAACGTTTTACTGTTATTGTCATATTTTTTCCAAGATTACTTTTAAGCGGGGGCGTAACTTCGTCGTTTTCGTCTATCGCTATGTTGTTTTGCGTAAGCACGGTTTCAACCGTGTTTGCCCATGTTTTAATTGTTTCGGTTTTGCCGTCGATATTTACCGTTACGGTTTTTATCTGGGCAAATGTTGAAATTGCAAATACAACAGCGACAGCTGCAAACATTGCGACGGCAAGAGCAAATCTTTTACCGCTGCGCAACGCATTTACTGCGGATGTCACCATTTGAATTTCCTCCAATATATTTTATTTTTCTGCATACCAAATTAAGGTGTGACTTAACCATAACGCTCTATATTGTACCATATTTTCGGAAATATGTCAATTTTAGCACGCATGGTTTTAATATATGCCAAATTTACAAAAATATACATTTTTGCTTTGTTTTTGTTTTTATCCGTAAAAACTTTAAGAGGAATTTTAGCTGATATTTTAACCTCTTTTGTATAACTTCACAAAAATAAAAAGAAATAAGCTTTTTGATATGTGCAAAATGCCGAAAATAATTTTACCTATTTATATTTGCCTCATTTAATAGTATAATTATTATATAATGAGGAGGTTGCCGGCACTTTGCAAAAGCCGAGGCAACTTTAAAAAATCAGGCTTTGCGCCTTTGAATGTTATATGAATTGGAGTAAGATATATGATAAAAAAGGAAGAAGGAAAAGTACATTTTATCGGAGTGGGCGGAATAAGTATGAGTGCGCTTGCCGAAATACTGCTTGGCAGAGGCTACCGTGTTTCTGGTTCTGACAGAGCGGAAAGTCCGCTGACGGAAGCCCTCACCGAAAAAGGACTTGAATTTTTTGAAGGTCATTCCGCAGAAAATATTTCTGAGGATACGGCGCTTGTTGTTTACACAGTTGCCGTAAAGTATGATAATCCCGAACTTGTCGAGGCAAGAAGCAGAGGCATACAGGTTATTCCACGCTCAAAGCTTCTCGGCGAGATTATGACGGAATATAAATATCCGCTTGCAATTGCCGGAACACACGGCAAAACCACAACTACTTCGATGCTTGCATACATATTTGTCGGAGCAGGGCTTGACCCCACAATAATTGTCGGCGGCGGTCTTGACCTTCTCAACAAAAAAACGCTGCGCCTCGGAAAAGGCGACTACCTTATTGCGGAAGCCTGCGAGTATTACCGAAGCTTTTTGGATTTTAAGCCCTTTTGCGCAACGGTTTTGAATATTGAACCCGATCACCTCGATTATTATAAGGATAAAGAAGATTTTCAGAGCGCATTTGTCGATTTTTCCGAAAAAATTCTTCCGGGCGGTTTTCTTGTTGCCTGTGCGGACGATGAGGATATGCACCTCATTACGGAGCATACAAGCGCAAAGGTTATAACCTACGGCATAAAAAACAAGGCCGATTTCACGGCGGAAGATATAGAGTATGTCGGAGGTTATCCGTCGTTTACATTTGTCGCTTTCGGCAAGGCTGTCGGCAAAGTTAAGCTTTCGGTAACGGGCGAGCATAACGTGCTTAACGCACTTGCGGCGCTTGCAAATGCTTATGTGCTTGGGCTTGACATAAATAAGGCTATGGAAGATGTCGGAAAATTCCGTGGAGCAATGAGGCGTTTTGAATATAAATTTGATGTAAACGGAGCAAAAGTTTTTGACGATTACGCTCACCACCCCACCGAGGTTGCGGCAACCGTCGGAGCGGCCGCAAAGCTTCCGCATAAGAAGCTTTACTGCGTTTTTCAGCCGCATACATATTCGAGGGCAAAGACCTTCTTAGGCAAATTTGCAAGCGCCTTTAAAGGGGCGGACGAGGTTATCGTTGCAGATATTTACGCCGCAAGAGAAGCCTTCGACCCTACAATTCCGCCAAGCCTTATTGCAGAAAGAATTTCGGCAGAGGGAACGCCGGCAAAAGCAATTTCCGGAAATGAGAGCATAGCGGCATACCTTAAAGAAAATCTTTCGGAAGGCGATATTGCGGTGATTATGGGCGCAGGCGATATTTTCAGGATTTACGACTTTTTAAAGTAAAAAATATTACACAAGATTAATTCATCTTACATTTTTATTACAATTAGGTAACGTAAAGAGGAAAAACGGTTTTTTTACAGAAAGAAAAAATATGGAGAGTTTTGTCGATTTTTCACTTTACGAAAGGTGCTTTTACAAATGAAATACCTAAATTTTTTAATTATACTTATAATTTTATCGGGCATTTTTTGCTGTACTGCTTCGGCAGATGCCGAAATAAAGCTCATTGCGAACGGAAAAACAATAGAATGTGAGGTTCCGCCCGTCATTCGTGACAGCAGAACCCTTGTCCCCATAAGGGCTGTTGCCGAGGCGAGTAACGCCGAGGTTTCGTGGAATGAGCGCAAAAGGCAGGTTTACATAATGTCGGGGGATACTGAAATTTACCTCACCATCGACAGCAAAACCGCCACGGTAGACGGAAAAAAAGTTACGCTTGATGTGGAAAGCACAATAATTGACGGCAGAACAATGGTTCCGGTGCGCTTTGTTGCAGAAACCTTCGGCTATAACGTTGCTTGGAACGGTACGGAAAGAATTGTCAGTCTGACGAGTATAAACACAAAGACGGTTACTTTAAACACAATCGGAGCGGCAAATGTTGAGGGCGGCTTCAGAGTTACAATAAAATTTAACTCACCCATGCAGGGAAGCTATAACATAATGGAGCTTTCAAATCCTGTAAGAGTTGTTGTTGATATTGAAAAAGCGCAGATTGATTACAGCAGACAGTTCGATTTTGATAACGCCACGGTTAAGGACGCAAGAGCCGCAAACCATGACGATTATCTCCGAGTGACGCTCGACCTTGAAAAGTCCGCAAAATATAAAACGTATGTAAATACTGCAAATGACGCACTTGTGCTTATTTTTGCCGTGGAAACAAACGGCGCTGTTACGACAGACAATAAAGACGACGAAAAGCCGCAAAAGTCCGAAAAAAACGGCGTTAAGACAATTGTTATTGATGCAGGTCACGGCGGAAGCGACCCCGGCGCACTCGGCAAGGACGAGGAAGGCGAAACTCTTGCAAGAGAGGCGGACGTGAACCTTGATGTTGCGAAAAAAACAGCCGCCATTCTTGAGGAGGCAGGCTACAACGTTGTCACAACAAGGACAAGCGATAAAACCGTTACTCTTAGCGGCAGATGTCAGATTTCCAATGATGCGGATGCGGATTTGTTCGTGAGCATACATTCAAATGCTATGGACGCAGGCTTCAAATATTTTGCGTTATCTTTGCGATGCGCTTGATACCGAAAATCTCGGTATTCAGGTGGGTGACGAGCTTGCCGTAATTCGTGGCACCGAGGCGCCTGCCGTGCTTGTTGAGCTTGCTTTTATAACAAACTCTGACGACAGAGAAAAGCTTATGAGCAGCAAATATAGGCAGAAAGCGGCGCAGGCAATTGCGGACGGAATAATAAAGACGATAAAATAACTTTTAATATACGAGGTTTTTATGTTTAATATTGTACTACACGAGCCGGAAATACCGCAAAATACCGGCAATATTGCGAGAACGTGCGCCGTAACAGGCGCAAGGCTTCATATTATTAAACCCATGGGGTTTGAAATTGACGACAAAAAGCTGAAACGTGCCGGGCTTGATTACTGGCACCAGCTCGATATAACCTATTACGAAAATTTTGAGGATTTTTTGGAAAAAAACAAAGGCACAATGTATTTTTGTACGACAAAAGCTCCGAAAAAATACACCGATGTAGCTTTTAAAGACGGTGATTACCTTATTTTCGGCAAAGAAACGAAGGGGCTTCCCGAAGAACTTCTGCAAAAAAAGCTTGATAGCTGTATAAGGATACCCATGCGTGACGTTACACGGTCTTTAAACCTTTCAAATTCGGTTGCGATAGTCATATACGAAGCGCTCAGACAAACGGATTTTGAGGGACTTAAATCAACAAGCGGGTATCTCACCTATGGAGAGCCGCGCATTTAAAGAAAAGGAGCAAAGCTATGTTTTTACTTATGAATACCATAGTTTTTTTCGGGAAAACTCTTGTTCTTGACCCGATAGCCTTTCATATTGGAAGTAAGCCTGTTTATTGGTACGGTATTATTATTGCGACAGGCTTTTTTCTTGCGCTTTTATACGGATTTTCCGAAGCAAAGCGCACAGGTTTTTCGCAGGACGACCTTTCAAATGCCGTGCTTATAGGCACACCTGCGGCAATTGTCGGCGCAAGGCTTTACTATGTTCTGTTTAACCTTGGCGAATATAAAAGCTTGTCGGAAATAGTTGCCGTCTGGAACGGCGGAATTGCCATTTACGGCGGACTTATAGCGGCTTGCCTTTCGGGATTTATTTATTGCAAGGTCAAAAAAATCAGCTTTTTGGAGCTTGTGGATATTGTCTGCGGAGGCTTTTTTATAGGTCAGTTTGTAGGAAGATGGGGTAATTTCGTTAACAGCGAAGCTTACGGAGCCGAAACCTCTCTGCCGTGGAAAATGGGAGTTATGGAGGAAGGAGAGCTGATTTACGTTCACCCGACCTTTCTTTATGAGTCTTTATGGAATTTATGCGGCTTTTTGATTTTGCTTAAAATAAGAAAACATAAAAAATATAACGGTCAGCTTTTCCTATACTATATGTTATGGTACGGGCTTGGCAGGATATGGATAGAAGGGCTGAGAACAGACAGTCTTTACCTCGGGCAGATAAGAATATCACAGCTTGCCTCGGCAGTATGTATAGTTATCGGCGGCGGCTTTCTTATATATAATAAACTGAAAGGAAAAAGAGATTAGTTATGGATTTTTTTAAAATTCTCGAACTTGTAGGAGGCCTTGCCCTTTTCCTTTACGGAATGGACGTAATGGGCGACGGACTGAAAAAAATGTCCGGCGGAAAGCTTAAAAGCATACTCGGAAAACTCACGTCAAATAAGTTCAGGGGCTTTTTGCTTGGGCTTGCGGTTACCTGCGCAATTCAGTCATCGTCCGCCACAACGGTAATGCTTATCGGTTTTGTAAATTCGGGCATAATGCAGGTAGGGCAGACAATAAGCATAATTATGGGCGCAAATATCGGTACAACAATTACCGGCTGGATACTTTCTTTAAGTGCGGTAAGCGGCGAAAGCTTTTTTGTGCGTCTGTTGCAGCCCTCGTCGTTTATTCCCGTGCTTGCGGCAGTAGGAATAATTATGATAATGACTGCAAAAACAGATAAAAAGAAATATATCGGCACAATTCTTATCGGCTTTTCCGTGCTTATGTACGGTATGCAGACAATGAGCGGCGCTATGAGTATTCTTAAAGAATCGCAGTCGTTTTCAAAGCTGCTTATAATGTTCTCAAATCCGTTTATGGGTATTGTTTCGGGTATAATTTTAACGGCAATCATTCAGTCGTCGTCGGCTTCGGTCGGTATATTGCAGGCGCTTTCGCAGTCGGGACTTATTCCCGTTTCAACCGCCCTGCCGATTATTCTCGGTCAGAATATAGGTGACTGCGTAACACCGCTTATATCCTCGCTTAACGGAAATACCGATGCGAAAAGAGTTTCCGCAGCCTGCCTTTATATAAAGGTAATAAGGGTTGTTTTCTTTGCGGTAGTATTTTACGGACTTAACGCCGTGTTGGATTTCGGCTTTATGAGCCGCGCGGCTTCGCCTTTTAACATTGCGCTTATTCATACGCTGTTTAATATTGTGACGGTTGCTCTGCTTATGCCGTTTTGCTCGTTGATTGAAAAGCTTGCGATTAAAACGGTTAAGGGCGATAAAAACAGTCATGAAAACGAGATTTTGGATTCGCTTGACGAGCGTTTTCTTTCAATTCCTTCATTTGCGGTTGAAAAGAGCCGCCAGCTTGTTTGTGTAATGGCAAATCTCGCAAAAGATTCGCTTATCGATTCAACTCTGCTTCTTGATAAATACGACAAAAATCTTGCGCAGAAGGTTATAGAATCGGAAGATGAAGTCGATAAATTTGAGGATAAAATAAGCACCTATCTTGTCAAACTTTCGGGCAGAGAGCTTTCCGTTAAGGATAACAGAGAGGTTACGGAGCTTCTTCACTTTATAGGCGATATTGAGCGTATTTCTGACCATTCCGTGAATATTCTTCAGGTTGCACAGGAAATAGACGAGAAAAAAATCGAGTTTTCCGAGGAGGCAAAACACGATATACATATAATTTCGGAAGCCGTAAGAGAGGTTATAACTCTTGCAACAGAGGCGCTTGTGAGCGAAAATCTTACGGTTGCCAAAAAGGTTGAGCCGCTTGAACAGGTTATAGATAAGCTCAAATTCAAAATCAAAACAAAGCATATCGAGCGCCTGAAAGACGGCGATTGCTCTGTGGAGGACGGCTTTATTCTTTCGGATTTGCTCATAAATTACGAAAGGGTGTCCGACCATTGCTCAAACATTGCGGTTTGTATGCTTGAGGGCGAGAACGACTCTTTTGAAACGCACGAATATTTAAGTAACGTTAAACATAACGGCGAGAACGATTTCTTCGGTCAGTACGATGAATATAAAAAGAAATATTCTCTTTAAAAAGCATAAAAATAAAAAACTTTAAAAAAATGGAAATTTGTAAAATAAAATGACCAAAATAGTTGAACCATAT
>CACZWA010000051.1:9229-12372 GCA_902784685.1 uncultured Ruminococcus sp. | reverse complement strand
CTTTGGCAAAACCCACCTTCCCCTCAAAGGGGAAGGCATGTAGGGGCGGCAACCTGCCGCCCGCACGGAAACAAAAAGAGTACGCCTTAATCGGCGCACCCTTTTCAATAATAAACGTTCTTTTGTTTCTCAAACCTATGTGAGCTGTGTCTCATTATTATATTTTATTACCCTCAATATAACCACCTCCAATAAAAAAAGTGTACAGCAAATAAGCTGCACACCGAAAAATACAAGCTCATTTGCTGCTACACAAATTATATTTTTAAACTTACTTGTATGTTTAAAGAGCCTGCATTTTTACCAAAAGAAAAAACAAGCAATTTAAAAATATAAAATTCATGTAGCATTATTATTATATCATAAATAAAATAAAAATGCAATAGTTTTAAAATATTTTTGCCGTCAGGCAAAAATTGACCGACATTGTCCACTCTCAATTTTCCATTTTCCATTTAACATATTACTCGGAGGTTTTCATGAAAAAATACATACTTATATCTGTCTGCCTTTTGCTTGTTATGGGCTTTCATTGCTTTGCCGAAGGCGGCGGACTTGAAGAAGAAATAAAAGCGCAAATGGACACGGCAGGTGTCGGAGAGCTCGACAGCCTTGCGGACGGAGCAAGAGAATTTGACGAAAATTTCAGCTTTGACGAGCGTGTGCGTGAAGAAATAAGCGGCAAAAACGACGACGAAAGCGGAAAAATAATCGGCGGCGTTTTAAAATTCTTTTTTGGCGGCTTTAAAGAGGCGCTTTCGCAGACGGCAAAAATTATGCTGGCGGTGCTTATTTTTGGTGTTATTTTGCGTTTTGTGCCTGACGGTGCGCTTAAAGACGCCGCTTTTTATGCCGCATATGCGGTGGTTTTTACCATTGCTCTTTTTATGTTCGGGCAGGCGGAAAGAATAGGCAAAGAACTCACCGAGGAGCTAAGCTTTTTTGTTAAGGGCGCAGTTCCCGTTATGTGTACACTTGCCGTTCCGAGCGGACAAGCCGCCTCATCGGCAGGGAGTGCGGCGGTTATAGGCGGAATATGCCTCTTTACCGAAGCCGCATCGAGAGCGCTTATGCCGCTGACAGGTCTTATGGCGGCGCTTGCGGCGGCAAATAACCTTTCGGAGGATATATCTCTTAAAGGGCTTGAAAAAATGTTTAAAAAAATAATTATGTGGTGCATAGGCATTGTTATGACAATATTCGTTTCACTCTTAAAGGTGCGAGGGCTTACGGGAGCGGCGCTTGACGGCGTTGCGGGAAAAACCGTTAAATTTGCCGTCGGGAATTTTATTCCCGTGGTCGGCGGAATAATTTCCGACTCCTTAGACAGCATTATTACTTGCAGCAGGGCAATAAAAAGCGCTTGCGGCGCAGTCGGAATTATTGCTCTTATATATATGATAGTGCCGCCGCTTATGCGTATCGGCGGTATGCTTGCGGCGTTCAGGCTTACGGGCATTATCACCTCGCCTGTTGCCGACAGCCGCATTTCGGGCGCAATAGACAACTTTGCAGATATAGTGGGGCTTATACTTACAATAAACGTTGCCGTGAGCATACTGTTTATAACCGCAATGGGGAGTCTTGCGTCATGAAATTTTTGGGTGAATATATTTACACGCTCAGCGCCTGTCTTATTATAGCTTCGGTTATTTTTACCTCTGTACCGTCGGGTCCTTTAAAAAACACTCTTAAAGCGGCTGTTGGAATTGTTCTTGCCCTTGTCTCCGTATCTGCCTTTATTCCCGACAAGGCGGACACGGAAGCATATTACGAAGGCATGAAAGAAGTTGTCTTTGACAAAAACAATGCCGATGAAATGACAGGGCTTGTTATGGAGCAGACAAGGAAGCTTGCGGAAAAGAAAATATCCGAAAAGGTCGGAGGCAAAAAGGTTAATATTACTCTTAACGAAAACGGAAACATAGAAAAGGTGGAGATTGAAAATGCTACAAAAGCGGATAAAATTGTGGTTTCAAGAGAATTTAAAATTGAAATCGAAAAAATTCAAACGTCCTAAAAGCGCCACGGCAATTTTTATTTTTGCGGCAATAATGTCGGCGCTTGTGCTGACTGTTTCGCCGCAGCAAGCTGAGGAAAAAAGTACCGCCGAGGTTACGGCAAAGGCTGATTCTTCCGATATTGAAAAAAGGCTTGAGAAAATTCTGTCGGGAATAAAAGGCGCAGGAAACGTTGAGGTTATGGTGGTTTTTAAAGATGACGGCAAAGAGGATATTGCAATGAACAGAGAATATTCAAAAGACGGCGAAGGAAGCGTTAAAAGCGGCGAAACCGCCGTTATGACAAGCGGCAGAAACGCCGTTATTGTGCAGAAAAATTTGCCGCAGGTGCAGGGCGTTATTGTGACTGCCGAGGGCGCGGCTGACGAAAAAGTGCGTGAAAACCTTAAAAATGCGGTTGCGGCGGCTCTTCCCGTGGCATATCACAGAATTGAAGTGCTTGAAATGGAATATACCGAATAAAAGCGGCATATATATAAACAAGAAAACGACTGAGAAAGGAACAAAGGCTTATGGAAAGAAACAGAAAATATATAGTTCTTACAATTCTCGTTGCGATGGTTGCGGTAGCAGGCTACCTCAATAGGAGCTATAACGATATTACGCCCGGTGTGGCTGAGGAAACCTCGGCAGGTGCGCCCGGTGAAGCGACAATGGTTAACGCTTCGGTTAAAACGGAAAAAGAGGAAACAGACGTTCTTAAAGAGGCAAGAGAGTCGAGAGAGGCTTCGAGAAGCCGTGCCATGGAGCTTTTAAACAGCATAATAAATGATGAAAAAACCGACAGCGAAAACAAGGAAAAAGCTACCGCCGAGCTTACGCAGATGTCTAAAAATATGGAGGCGGAAGGAATTATAGAAGGAATTTTAAAAACAAAGGGCTTTGACAAAAGCGTTGTGTTTATAACAAACGGCATTGCCACCGCAACCGTGAAAAGCGACAAAACCCTTTCTGCCGCTGACGTTGCAAAAATTCAGGACGTTATAAAAAGCAACGGAAATATTTCGGGAGAAAAAATCACAATTACGCAGGTGAAATAGCGGCGCGCCTAATGGGGTCCCCGAAAAATCGTGAGATTTTTTGCGACCATGTAGGGGCGGCAATCTGCCGCCCGAACAGTTT
>CACZWA010000051.1:0-9213 GCA_902784685.1 uncultured Ruminococcus sp. | reverse complement strand
CCGCCTGAAAACAAAAAGAGTACGCCATAATCGGCGGACACACAGGTTCGCCCATATATCGGAAATGGCAAGCCCTATCCCTACATTTTCATACCTGACAACTGCCTCCAAGGCAGTTGATTTTTTTTTATTTTTGTGATACAATGTAAAAGAATACCTACGAAAAGAGGAAAATCATGAAATTTATATCGTGGAATGTAAACGGCCTCCGCGCCGTACTCGGAAAGGATTTTGAAAATATTTTTAAAAACCTTGATGCAGATATTCTCTGCTTACAGGAAACAAAGCTTCAGGAAGGGCAGGTTGACCTTGCTTTTGACGGCTACTTCTCTTATTGGAACTACGCCGAAAAAAAGGGCTATTCGGGTACTGCGGTGTTCACAAAAAAAGAGCCTATAAGCGTTTTTTACGGCATGGGAATAGAAAAGCATGACCATGAGGGCAGGGTAATAACTCTTGAATTTGAAGATTTTTACTTCGTCTGCGTTTATACGCCGAACTCGCAGGACGGGCTTAAAAGGCTTGATTACCGCATGAAGTGGGAGGACGATTTCAGGGCGTACCTCTGCTCGCTTAAAGAAAAAAAAGGCGTTGTTGTCTGCGGCGATATGAACGTTGCGGCGACGGAAATTGACCTTAAAAACCCGAAAACAAACACTCACAACGCAGGCTTTACCGCCGAGGAAAGAGAAAAGTTTGCAGAGCTTTTAAAAAGCGGCTTTATTGACACTTTTCGTCATTTTTACCCCGACCTTACGGGTGCATATTCATGGTGGTCGTACCGCTTTCACGCAAGAGAAAAGAACGCAGGCTGGCGTATTGACTATTTTTTGGTTTCCGAAAATCTTAAAGAAAGGCTCGAAAGCGCCTCCATTCACTCCGAAATTTTTGGTTCGGACCATTGCCCGGTTGAGGTAAATTTGCTTGGAGCGTGAATTATTTTTGCCCTATGGGCAGAAAAAACGGCTAAAAACCTGTGTTTCTTTTAAAAAAATTTCAAAAAAGGCTTGTATTTTGGAAAAAATTGTGATATACTATACATATACCTTAAATTATTTTATATAATTTTTAAAGGTGGGTTTTCTTCAAAACCCACTTTTGTTTTTGTAAAGAGAGATGATAACGACTTGGGAAAAATTGAGGAAACCGTAATGCCGCTTGCGCTTTCTGCGGCAAAACAGCTCGGCGCAGAGGTCTATGACATTGAATACAAAAAAGAAGGCAAGGACTACTACCTGCGCATTTTTATCGACAAAGACGGCGGCGTGGGAATTAACGACTGCGAGAATTACAGCAGGCTCATAAGCCCCATGCTTGACAACGAGGACCCCATAAAAGACAACTACATTTTGGAGGTATCTTCGCCGGGAATGTTCAGAAAGCTCAACACACAGAAGCATTTTGAAAAGTATACCGGAAGCCGTGTTGAGGTTAAGCTCTACAAAAGTGAAAACGGCAAAAAATCCGTAACAGGCACGCTTAAAGGGTACGCTAACGGTACAGTTACCGTTTTGACAGATGACGCAGGCGAAAAAGAAATAGAAAAAGAAAAATATATGTACGTGAGATTATATCCGGACATTTTTTAGTATAATTTTGAGGAGGAATATAACGGAAATGGCTAATATTAACGAACTGCAAATTGCACTTGATTTGCTTGAAAAGGAAAAGGGCATTGATAAGGAATATATGCTGGACGCTCTCAAAACCGCACTTATTCATGCCTACAAGAGAAACTACAAGGACGAATGTGAAAACATTGAAATTAACATCAGCGACAGCGGCAATGTTAAAGTTATCGCTTCTAAAATTGTCGTTGAGGATTTTGACGAACAGTTCGGCCCGGACGACAACCAAATTCTTTTAAACGATGCAAAAGAATACAAGGCAAAGGCAAAAATCGGCGATACGATAAAAATCGAGATTGCTCCGAAGGATTTCGGAAGAATTGCCGCACAGACAGGCAAGCAGATTATTCTTCAAAAGCTTCGTGAAGCCGAAAGAGAAAGGATTTTAGAGGAATTTTCCATTAAATCCAGCGATATTATTACCGCAACCGTAAGAAGATTTGAAAAGGTTGTTCCACGTCCGACAGACGACAAGCCGGCTAAACCACAGCCTGTAAAAATAAATGTTATTCTCGACATTGGCAAGGCAGAAGCAACCATGACTTCAAGAGAGCAGGTTAAAGGCGAAAACTACACCATTAACGACAAGCTGAAAGTGCTTGTTCTTGATGTTAGAAACAGTCCGAGAGGACCGCATATTCTTGTTTCCCGTGCCCATGCAGACCTTGTAAGAAGGCTGTTTGAGCGTGAAGTTCCCGAAATTGCGGACGGCATACTCGAAATTAAGAGTGTTGCAAGAGAAGCAGGCGTAAGGTCTAAAATCGCCGTGTTCTCAAACGACCCGAATATTGACCCCGTAGGTTCATGCGTGGGTAACCGCGGCAGCCGTGTAAATGCGGTTGTTGAGGAGCTTTGGGGCGAAAAAGTTGACATAGTAAAATACAGCGATGACCCGACGGAATATCTTACGGCGGCAATCAGCCCGGCAAAGGTTTCCAAGGTTATTGTCAGCGAGGAATGGGAAACGCTCGGCAAAAAAGAAGCTACCGTAGTTGTTGACGACAGCCAGCTTTCGCTTGCAATCGGCAAGGAAGGTCTTAACGCAAGACTTGCCGCAAAGCTTACAGGCTGGAAAATTGATATAAAAAGCACGTCACAGTACGAGATTAGCGAATAGTTGCCGATTATTCACTTAAAACAGGGGTGATATTTTGGAAAAGAAAGTACCGCAGAGACGATGCACTGCGTGCATGGAAACGAAAGATAAACGTGAGCTTATGCGAATTGTTAAAAGCCCCGACGGCGAAATACTTTTTGACGAAAAAGGGAAAATGTCGGGCAGAGGCGCATATATTTGCAAAAGCACGGCTTGCCTTGAAAAGGCAGAAAAGAAAAAAAGCCTTTCACGGGCGCTCGGCACCGAAATTCCGCACGAAGTTTACGAAAAGCTTAAGGAGAAAATAAATGCAGACGGGTAATGTTTCCGCCTCAGAAGGCAAGGCTCTTTCGATGCTTGGTATGAGCCTTAAAGCAGGCAGGCTTGCCCTTGGCGAAAGCGCCGCAAGAAAAGCGCTTTTATCGGGAAAAGCCGAGCTTGTGATTTTTGCCTCCGACTGCGCCGACAACACAAGAAAAAAGCTTGAACTTTTGTGCGAAAAGCAAAATACACCCATAATTACATTTTCCGTTAAGGAAAATCTCGGCAAAGCGCTCGGCAAGGACGGAAAAGCCGTTCTTGCGCTTACGGACAAAGGTTTTGCCGAAGCGATTACAAAGATTATCTCTTAAAAGAAAGGACTGAGAGTATATGGCAAAAGCAGCCGCAAAAATAAAAATAACCGATATTGCCAAAAACTTCGGTATGGCAGGAAAGGATATGCTTGCGCTGATAAAGGAATTCGGTATTGACAAAAAAAGCAGCACAAGCGGACTTGAAGCCGAAGAACTCAACCTTGTTTTTGAACATATGTTAAACCGCCTGACGGTGGAAGGAGATATTGAGCCTTTACTTACAAAGGGCGTTTCTTCGGTTGAAGAAAAGAAGGACGAAAAAGCTCCAAAAGATGAGCAGTCCGAAAAGCCCGAACAGGCAGAGGAAAAGGCTCCTTCAAAGAAAAAGAAACAAAAAGAGGAAATTGCCGCTGAGGAAGAACCGAAAGAAGAACCTGTGGCAGAAAGTGCCGAGCCTCAGCAGGACGACGCTCCCTCTTATGTAAACACAAGAGCCGACGACGTTGACCTTAAAAAGTTTGAAGATGAAGAAAAAATTGAAGAACTTGTTGAGGGCATAAAGGACGACGATACACAGTCGAGAAAACAGAAAATTAAAAAAGGTGCGGGCAAAACCGCAAAGAGCAACAAGCCGCTTGAACAAAAACAGCACAAAAAAGCTCCCGAAAAGAAGGAGAAAATTCATGTTCTTGTTCCTGCGGAAATTACTGTCGGCGAGCTTGCGGAGCGTATAGACCGCCCTGCAACCGAGCTTATTAAAAACCTTATGATGCTCGGTCAGATGGCAAACGTAAACGAGAGCATTGACTACGATACTGCTTCGCTCATTCTTGACGACATGGGCTTTGAAACAGAGCTTGAAATAATTGTTACAAAAGAGGATATACTGTTTAATGATACCGACGACGCACCAGAGGATCTTGTTCCACGTCCGCCCGTTGTTGTTGTTATGGGTCACGTTGACCACGGTAAAACCTCGCTTCTTGACGCAATCCGCAAAACTTCGGTAACATCTACCGAGGCTGGCGGTATTACGCAGCACATAGGCGCATACAAGGTGCATATAAAAGGCAGAGATATAACCTTCCTTGACACTCCGGGTCACGAAGCATTTACGGCTATGAGGCTTCGTGGAGCGCAAGTTACAGACGTTGCAATCCTTGTTGTTGCGGCGGACGACGGTATTATGCCGCAGACGGTTGAGGCTATTAACCACGCAAAAGCGGCAGGCGTTGATATTGTTGTTGCCATAAACAAAATAGACAAACCCGAAGCAAACATTGAGCGTGTTAAGCAGGAGCTTACAGAGCATGACCTTGTTCCCGAAGAATGGGGCGGCAGTGTAATTTGCGTGCCTGTTTCGGCTCTCACGGGTGAAAATATTGACGACCTTCTCGAAACGGTTCTTCTTGTTGCGGATATTAAAGAGCTTAAAGCTAACCCGAACAGAAGGGCAAAGGGAAGCGTTATTGAAGCTAAGCTCGACAAGGCAAGGGGCGTTGTTGCCACCGTGCTTGTCCAGAACGGAACGCTTCATTCGGGCGACCTTGTTGTTGCCGGAAACACAATGGGTAAGGTAAGGGCAATGACCGACTACAAAGGCAAAAAAGTCAAAGACGCTCCGCCGTCTACCCCTGTTGAAATACTCGGTCTTGGCGATGTGCCTGTCGGCGGCGATACCTTCTATGTTGTTGAAAACGAGAGAATGGCAAAAGAAGTTATTGAAGCCCGCAAGTTTAAAGAAAAGAACGAAATGCTTTCCGCAAGGAAAAAGGTTTCTCTTGACGACCTGTTCAGCCAGATAAACGAAGGTGAAGTAAAAGACCTTAACATTATAGTAAAAGCGGACGTTCAAGGCTCGGTTGAGGCTGTTAAGCAGTCGCTTGTAAAGCTTACGAACGAGGAAGTCCGTGTTAATATTATCCACGGCGCAGTAGGTGCGGTAAACGAAAGTGACGTTATGCTTGCAGACGCTTCAAATGCGATTATTGTCGGCTTTAATGTCCGTCCCACACCCGACGCCGCTTCTTCGGCAGACGAAAAGGGCGTTGATATGCGCCTTTACCGTGTAATTTACGAGGCAATTGAGGAAATTGAGGCGGCTATGAAGGGTATGCTTGCTCCGAAATACAAAGAAGCGGTTACCGGTCACGCCGAAATCCGCCAGACGTTCAGAGTTTCGGGCGTTGGCACAATTGCAGGTGTTTACGTTACCGACGGTAAGATTGGCAGAGGCTCGCTTATAAGAATTGTCCGTGACGGTATAGTTGTTTACGACGGCTCTTTAAGCTCGCTTAAACGTTTCAAAGACGACGCAAAAGAAGTGGCGCAGGGCTACGAATGCGGTATGAGCTTTGAAAAATTCAACGATATTAAAGAGGGCGACATTGTTGAAGCCTACATTATGGAAGAAATAGAAAGATAAAAGGAACTGATTTTATGAGTTTTGACAGAATAGACAGAATTTCGGGCGAAGTTAAAAGGGAATGTGCCGCTGTTCTTCGTGAGCTTAAAGACCCCAGAATACCTGAGTTTATTTCCGTCACAAACGTTGATGTAAGCCGTGACCTTAAATATGCAAAGGTATATGTGAGCATTTTCGGCAAGGAATATGACCCTGCCGAGGTGCTTAAAGGGCTTAAACAGAGCGCAGGCTTTGTCCGCAGAGAAATCGGAAAACGTGTTCAGCTCAGATATACGCCGGAGTTCAGCTTTATTATTGACGACGGCTTAAAACAGGGCGCGCACATAAACGATATAATGGCCGAAATCAGCAAAAAAAGCGGAAACGAAGCCTGATAGAGAAAGGTGCTGTTAACGATGAAGGAGCTTAATATATCCGAAATGTCAAAGGCTGTAATGAGTCTTAAAAAGGTTTATATTATTCCCCATGTAAATCCCGACGGCGACGCTCTCGGCAGCAGTTTCGGTCTTTGCCGTTTCCTACGTGAAAACGGCAAATCGGCAGACGTTGTTCTTGAAAAGGAAATTCCGCAGGCATACGCTTTTTTAAACGGAGACTATATTCTTACGGAAAACGCCTCTGAAAAGCGTGATGTGATTGTTCTTGACTGCGGCGACCTTTCGAGAACAGGCAAAAGCGAAGCTCTTTTTAATGCGGCGGAACATACGCTCGTTATAGACCACCACGAAACAAACGAGGGGTACGGCGAAAAATGTACGGTTATGGGCGAAATGAGTTCAACCTGCGAAATGATTTTTAATTTAATAAAAGCCGCAAAGCTTAAAATAAGCCGTGACGTTGCCTTTGCGCTATATACGGGAATAACCTCGGATACAGGCGGTATGAGGTATTCATGCACCTCTCCCGCAACGCTTCGTGCGGCGGCGGAGCTTCTTGAAACAGGGCTTGATATTGCATATATAAACCGAATGGTTTTTGAAAACAATTCGCTTAAAAAAATCCGCCTTAAAGGTATGGTTTACGACAGCTTGCGCATTTTGGCGGACGGAAAAGCCGCAATTGTCCGAATGACAAAGGAAATGCTTGAAAAAACGGGGGCAAATGAGGACGACTCCGAAGGCTTTGTAAATATTCCGAGAAGCGTTGAAGGCGTTGAAATCGGCATTTTCCTTAAAGAGCGTGAGGACGAAATAAGAGTTAGCCTGCGTTCAAATTCGTATGCCGATGTCAGCAAAATTGCGAAAGCGCTCGGCGGCGGCGGTCATTTTCATGCAGGCGGTTGCTCTTACAAAGGCTCGCTTGACGAAACAGAAGAAAAGATATTAAGCTTAATAAAAGAAAAAATATTTGACGTTATTTAAAAGTAGCTAACGAGGAGAAAAAATGCCAAAAAGCGGAGTTTTAAACATTTACAAGCCACGTGGAATAACCTCAAATGCGGTTGTTACAAGAATAAAACGGCTAACGGGCGAAAAAACCGGTCATACCGGAACGCTCGACCCCGATGCCGAAGGCGTTTTGCCGATTTGCATAGGTAAGGCAACAAAAGCGGCAGGTATGCTTACAGACAGCGACAAGGCGTACCGTGCAGGTATTCGCCTCGGCGTTGTTACCGACACTCAGGATATGACCGGAACGGTGCTTGAAACAAGCGACGCAAACATTTCCGCAGAGGAATTTGAGGCGGCTGTGAGCAGCTTTGTGGGAGAAATTTCCCAAATTCCGCCCATGTACTCGGCAATTAAAATGAACGGTCAGCCGCTCTACAAGCTTGCACGAAAAGGGCTTGAGGTAGAGCGCACGCCGAGAAATATAAAAATTTACGAAATAAAAATTCTTTCCTTTGACGGCAGTAAAGGCGAAATTGAAGTTTACTGCTCAAAAGGAACTTACATAAGAACTCTGTGCGACGATATAGGTAAAAAGCTCGGCTGCGGTGCGGCTATGGACGGACTTATTCGCATAAAAAGCGGCGGCTTTGACGTAAAAGTTCCCTTACAAAAAGCTGAGTTTAAAAGGCAGCGCCGCAAAAGCGGTTCTTAACGGAAACCCCGTTTTATGCGAGGGTCTTGAAAAAGGTGAAAAATATAGGCTGTATTCCCCGAGCGGCGAGTTCCTTTGCGTATCGGTTTATACGGGGAATATGCTTAAAATGGAAAAAAGCTTTTATTAGCTCGGAGGTAACTATGCCGATAAACAAAAAAGGTAAAACGGTTATTGCCATAGGCGGATTTAACGCCGTACATAAAGGTCATGCAAAGCTTGTAAGGCGTGCCGCCGAGCTTGCTCAGGCGAAAGACTGCAGGGCGGTTATATTTACCTTTGACGAAAAACTTGAACTACACAAAAAAAACAAATATTTTTTAAGCGATAAGGAACGTGAAAAGCTTCTTTTAAGTCTCGGCGCTGACGAGGTTTACGTTCAGAATTTCACAAAGGGCTTTATGGAGCTTTCTCCCGAAAAATTTGTAACCGATGTGCTTATTAAAAAATTTGACTGTGCCGCCGTTGTTGTGGGCGAAAATTTCCGTTTCGGAAAAAACGCTTCGGGTGACGCAGAGCTTTTAAGAGATATTTGCTCCGAAAACGGCATTGAATGTCATGTTGAAGGTCTTGAAAAAACCGACGGCGGAGCCGTTATAAGCAGCAGTCTTTTAAGAAATCTTGCGCTGGACGGCAGAGTTGACGAAGTATATAAATACTGCGGCAGACCGCTTAAAATCGCCGGAAAGGTTATTCACGGCAGAGAGGAAGGAAGAAAAATCGGTTTTCCGACTGCGAATTTTATTCCGCCCGAAACGGCGCTTCTTCCGGGTAACGGCGTTTACAGCTCGCAGGTTGTGATTGACGGAAAAACCTATTCCGCCATAACGAATATAGGCTCAGCTCCTACCTACGGAGAAACCGCAGAGCTTGCGGAAACACATATTATCGGACTTAACAAAGACTTATACGGAAAAAATCTTGAAGTTTTTTTGCTGAAAAAACTGCGAAACATTCAAAACTTCGGCAGTCGTGAAAAGCTTATTTCACAGCTTGAAAACGACAAGAAAATATCCGTTCTTATAAATCAACAAAAACTACGAAAGGAATGATTTTAATGGCTAAACGATTATTTACCTCAGAATCCGTTACGGAAGGACATCCCGACAAAATCTGCGACCAGATTTCCGACGGAATACTTGATGAAATTTTAAAGCACGACAAAAACGCCCGTGTTGCCTGCGAAACTGCGGTTACTACAGGAATCGTTTTCGTTATGGGCGAAATAACCACAAACAGCTATGTTGATATTCCCAAAATTGCAAGAAAGGTTATTTGCGACATAGGCTATGACAGGGCAAAATACGGCTTTGACGGCGAAACCTGCAGTGTTGTAACGTCAATTGACGAGCAGAGCAGTGATATTGCCGGCGGAGTTAATGTGGCTCTTGAGGTGCGTGACGGCGGCGGCGAGGATATATATTCCGCAACAGGCGCCGGCGACCA
>CACZWA010000050.1 GCA_902784685.1 uncultured Ruminococcus sp. | reverse complement strand
TACTGCAATCTATTATTTTTGTCGGCAAAATGTACTTAACGGACATATCGTTTTTATCCGAACTGAATTTCATGTCTTTAATCATACTCTGTCACTTTCCTTAATATATTGTAATGCCGTATTTTATACAAATTATGTGAAATAAGATACTTTTCTACAACTATATTCTACCACGATTAATTTTTTTTTTAAAGACGATAATTTCGTCCATTATGGGTGATAATTTTTCTGCCTCTTTACATAAAAAAACCTGCTGCATAAAACAACAGGTTTTTATAATTTACAAAGCTATTTTACATTTGAAAAAACCGCTTCGACAAGCCTATGATATTCCTTATAGGCTTCATGCTTTTCAAGCCCTTTGAGCAGTTTATCAACAGTACGGTAATACCATGCCTGCTTTGCAGGGTCACTCTGATTAAAGCCCTGCCAAAGCGCATCGCCTTTATCTTTCCAGATTTCATAAAACGAGCGCATATTTGAAAGCTTATCTGCCAGCCACAAAATTTTTACTGCAATATCCGAGGAGTTTTCCAGTTCTTCAAGTGACTCCTTTTTTCTTATTTGCCAGCTTTCGGACGGAGGAATGTCGGGCCGTTTATTCTCGGTTTCCGAAGACACAAGCTCCGCAACACGTTCACCGAAAACTTTTTTTATATCATCAATTGTTGTATCGGTGTCCTCAACCGTGTCATGAAGAACAGCGGCGGCAAGCACTTCGGCATCGTCCGTTATTGTGCCGACAATTGAGGCAACCTCCATGGGATGCAAAATATACGGCGAGTTACAGCCTTTGCGTGTCATTCCCGAATGTGCATCAACCGCAAATTTTATTGCATCATCAAAAATACTCATAACAAGTTCTCCAATCAAAAAACCGAAACTTTTTATATATTCTTTTTCATTTTAAGAATATTTTTACCATTTTTATATTCATAGCTGATGTCATCCATCGTCTTTTTAACCATAAATACGCCAAGTCCGCCTATTTCCCGTTCTTCAGCCGAAAGTGTTACGTCCGGGTCCTCCTTTGCAAGCGGGTCGTAAGGTGAGCCGTTATCCAAAAACGTTATGATTACCGCAAGCGGATTTTCTTCAACCTCAACACGCACCGTAGCTCTGCCCTTTTCCGGCGCATAGGCATATTTTGCAATATTTATAAATATTTCCTCAACCGCAATGCCGATTTGCATCTGCGTTTTTAAGGGACAATTTGCTTTTTCCAAATGCTCCGAAGTAAACTGCTGTACCTCAGGCAGATTTTCCTCGACAGCTTCAATTTCAAGTTCCGTGGTGTTAAAAAGAAGCGTATCGGTCTTTTCAAGCAAGGAAATAAGGTTTTCCTTCCAAAAAGCAATCTCTTTTCTTCCTTCCTCGTTTTCAAGCCCATTACGGCGAATAGAACGCCTTATCATTCGTGTATATCCTATAATGCGTGCTTTGCGTTCAACCTCAAGAATTTTGGTCTCGCAATTTGTGCCGAGATAAGCCGCAAGCGACTTATGCCAGAAATTACAGCCTGTTTCATAATCGAAGCCTTGGAATTTCTTTATAACATTGTGATTAAGCTCGGAATATCCGATATACGCATTGAACATAGAAGCAAGCTCAAATATCGGGTGTCCGACAGCAAGCGTATCCATATCTATAATCAAAACCTCGTCATTTTGAAGCTCCACATTTTTTGTATGATAATCGCCGTGAATCATATGGTTGTCGTGCGGCACGGCTTTAACAAGCGAAACAAGCTTGTCTGCCGCTTCTTTCGGAAGATAATCACGCATAAACTCCGCCCATGAAACGGCTGTTTCTTTCATGTCGGGAAGCTTACCTTCAGGTACAAGAGTGCCGTGTATTTTTTTCAGCAGATTTGTATATTCGCTTACGCACCAATCTATTTTTTCGGGCTCGCTTACAAGAATTTCAGAAAACGAGCGTGCATTCAAAAGCTCAAAAACAGAGCCGTAGCTGTTACCGACCTTAACTACGTCATACGAAATGGCGGTAGGTATTCCGAGAATAAGCGCAAGCCTTGCCACCTCACGCTCGTGACGTATATCCTCAAGAGCGTCGGCGTTGTTATATACCTTTACGACATTGTCCTTGTCAATTCGGTAAATTGTGCCGTTTGCACCTCTGCCTATTTCTTCACAGCCTTCAACCGATACCACTCTATATGCTTTTTCAATCTGAATCATTTCGGTAAAGCCGGTCATTTCCAAAATTTCATAAACCTCCGAGCTTACTCCCGTAATGCTCATATCGGCATTTGTCTTTTTAATGCGGAGCAAAACTCTAAGTCCCGCACTCGATATATATTCAAGCTTTGAGGCGTCAAGTACCACGGGCGCACCTGACTTTCCTTCAAGTTTGGCAAATATATCCTGTTCAACCTGCGCCGCATTATTTGAATCTATTCTCCCTGTAAGAGGTATATTTATTGCTTCAATGTTATTCATTTTCCGCCTCCGCTTTTGAATTATTCTTGATTTTTTCTATCTTCTGCTTGACCAGCTTTTCGGCATCAAACCCTTCTACGTCAAGCATTTCTGCTTTTATAAGCTCTGTTTCGTTAATACCGAAACATTTTTCCGCCATAAGGCGGATATAGTCATAACTGAAATCAGGCAAATACTGTCCGCCTGCCGTTGTTACATAATACAGTTTACCTGCTTTGCATAAGCCGTGAGGTTGTCCCTCACTGTTATATTCTGAAACCAAACCTATAACGTAAATATTTTCAAGGTATGTTTTTAATATCGCAGGAAAAGACAAATCCCAAAACGGTGCGGCAATTACAATTGTATCTGCCCGGCTGAACTGTTTTGCCGGCTCAAACATAGGGTCTGAAAACAAGCCTTTTCCCGCAAGCTTTGTCCTTTTTTCAAGTGCTCCCTCCAAAACAGGATTTAAGCCAAGCTCGCTGAGTTTTACTTCTTCGCATTTATCTCCGAGTGTTTCAATAAGCGCCTTTGCAATGCGTTCTGTTCTTGAGTCTTTGCGCACGCAGGCATTCACAAATAAAATCATAGGCTATCCTCATTCCGTTGCACAGAAACGCAACTGATTACTATGCCATTTCTTTAATGATGGTAAGCTCTACATCTCTTCCGTATATGCTGACCTTAACATCGTCTGCTATATGGAAAATAACGGATTTTTCAAGTTCATCCCAAGCTTCATCGGCGCCGTCACGTTTTTCTTCAATATATTTGCGAACCTGCTCCTGATATGCACGCATTGACCAAACGGCGTCTGCAAGCATACCCATATCCTCTCCGTAAAATACGGGAAGCCCGTCAAGCGGTTCAAAAAAGGCACGGATTTTTCCCATGATACCCTTTGTGGCTTCATTTTTTCCGCTCTTTGAAGCCGAAAGAAGCTGTTCACGCTGTTCTTCGTCTATATTTGTTCTAACCTGCAAATGCAGTTTAAAAACATTGCCTTCGTCCTCAATCCAAAAATCGCCCTCAACATCTCCCGTAATAGCATGAACCATGCTCATTACTTCCTCTGTAAGAAGGCGTAAATGTAATGCACTTTTCGGAGAAAGCTCCTTGTAAGCCGCAACCTTTTCGGCAAGCGTTAATGCGTCGCTAATCTTATCTTCGTTAGCCGAAACTACTATTACATCAGATTTCATTGTTTATTTCCCCCTTATTCAACAGTCAGAATATCCGCAAAGCCGGTAACTTCAAAAATCTCCATAATCATCTCGTTGGCGCCGGCAATCTTCATTGTGCCACGCTTTGCCATAACCTTTTGAGCGGCAAGAAGCACACGCAAGCCTGCCGAAGAAATGTATTCAAGCTTGTTAAAGTCAAGTACAAGTTCTGTTACTTCAGGTTCGGGATTTTTAATTTCCTTTTCAAGTTCCGGCGCTGTAACTGTGTCTAAACGTCCTTCCAGTTCGACTACTGCCTTCTCACCTGTGATTTTTTTGTTAATGTTAAGCATTGTTTTCTCTCCTTCTTTTTTTCTTTGCCGCATGAAAAGCATAAAAAGCCGCACTTATATGGCGGCTTCTGCAAAAATCCTGAAAATATATCTTTCTTATGTATTGCTTTTATAAGCGACCGATATTTGCCATATACATATATTATATAACAAATATTACAATTTTACAAGTGTTTTTTTCTAATTATTGCAAAAGAAAAAATGTATAAATCAATCATTATACACTCAAAAAGCGTTTTAACTGCTTGTAAGTTATCTGCTGATAAAGTCCGTTGCTCTTTTATGCATATTATTTCACCCTTTGATTGTTTTTCTCTATCATTTTAAAACCTCCATGATATATTTTAGTAATGCGGCTATCGAACCTTTACTATTATATCATAGAGGTTTTACACTTGCTAAGCTTTTTCTTAAAAAAATAAGCAAGGCGGCAACCGCCGCCTCACACGAGCCGTATTATCAGGTCCACCACATATTGCCTGCGTTTTCGTATATGAGTGTTTTTTTCATAAACGCAACAGCCTTTTCAAGCCCTTCCTTAGGGGTCATAAGTCCATCCTCGTGTTCTATACTGATAGCTCCGTCATATCCCGTAACCTTAAGTGCGCTTATAATGCTGTTCCATACCTCCGGACCGTGACCGTAGCCTATCGTTCTGAAAATCCACGAGCGTTCTGTAAGATTACCGAGGTTTTTTGTATCAAGCACGCCGTTTACTTTTGTATTATATTCGTCAATCTTTGTGTCTTTTGCATGGAAATGATAAATTGCGCCTTTAAGAGCTTTAATTGCATATACGGGGTCTATTCCCTGCCAGAAAAGATGGCTTGGGTCAAAGTTTGCACCTATAATATCGCCTACCGCTTCTCTGAGGCGAAGAAGTGTTGCGGGATTATAAACGCAAAAACCGGGGTGCATTTCAAAAGCAATCCTTTTTATTCCGATTTCTTTTGCAAGAGCCGCCGTCTTTTTCCAATACGGAATAAGAACTTCATTCCACTGCCATTCAAGAATATCACCGTATTCGTTAGGCCACGCACAAGTTACCCAGTTGGGGTTCTTTGAATTTTCGCAGTCACCCGGACAGCCCGAAAAACCTACGATTGTTTCAACTTCGAGCTTTGCCGCAAGGTGCATTGCCGCAACAAAATCATCATGAAATTTCTTTGCAATTTCCTTGTTTGGATGTACCGGATTTCCGTGACAAGCAAGAGCTGAAATTTTAAGATTGTACTTTTTAAGTAAAGCCTTTAAATTATCAATCTTCTCAGGATTTGCAAGATAATCCCCAGCGTCAACAAGCGCTTTTCCAGGGTAGCCTCCAACACCCATCTCAATACTGTCCACTCCAAGCTCACTGAGGTACTTTATTGCCTCCTCAAGCTTCATTTGGTTTAAAACCGGTGACATTACACATAGTTCCATAAAAATTTCCCCTTTCTTATTCTCTGCTCATCGCAATAACTGTGTTTAAAACAGTTACAATAAGCAGTATTTGTTATCTTTTTATTGTACTATATAATACTCATTTTAATTTATAGCCCTTATAGTTTCTTTCTTATACTAAGTTTCTAATATACAAAAAATGTTTTCACAACTATATCTGCCGCTTACTGCCGTATGGGTTTCTCCGTTTGGCATGGTAAGCTCGGCAGTTAAATTTTCAGGCAGTTTTATCTGCACATTAAAATCACTACCCTTAGTCTGCCATTCAACAAAGACCATTCCCTGCGGCGTAGCAACGCTACCTCTCGCACGGTTTCGCCCTTTTATATACGGCTTAATATAGATTGTACCGTCACGGTAAGTAACGCCCAAAACTCTCGCAGTATATTCATACAGCACAACGGCGCTCCACGCATGGCACTCACTGCGCACATCTTCGCCGTACCATTCGGGAACTGTTGTACAGCCAAGCGCAGGCAGTTTTTTAAGGTCCGCAATTGCTTCGTCCGTTTTATCATACATTCCTGCAAGCTCCATTGCACGCAACAGATAATACATATTTGCATATGTAACCTTGCATTTAAGTCCAAAAGATTTTTCTAACAAACGCTTTGCGTTCTCCCCTTCTTCAAGTCCGCAAAGTACAGCCCATATTTGCGTATGCTGTGCAAATTGGTCTTTTTCGGGTGATGAAGCATAAAGTCCGCTATTCTCATCATAACAGCGGCTTTTTATGTCTTTTCTTATCTTGTCCGCCACGGCTTTATAATCAGGCAGCGTATTTCCGAGAAATTCGTGCATTTCGCTTAAATTTTCAAGTGCCTTTATCAGCATAAGACTGTAAACCGTTATAGGACCTTCAGCCGTACTCATACCCGATTTGTTGTAGCCCTCCTACCAGTCGATAAAATCCCACAGATTACTCCGTTTAACGAGATAACCGTCCAGTCTGCCGAAAAACCAATCTATTATTCCGTCGGCTATATGAATATATCTTCTTGTAAAAGCCTTATCCGAAAATCGCTTTGAATGTTCATACAGCATAAATATATAAAACAGCGAAAACCCCGGAATATACTGTGCTTTATTCGTAGGAAATCTGCTTTGCGTAAGTCCACCTGGTCTGTAACTCTGGGCGAAATCGTCTATCGCCTTTTCGGCAAGCCTTTTATCTGTGGAAAGCTGATATGTAAAAAGTATCTGCAAATGGGTGTCCATGGTATATTGCAGTTGCTCATAATACGGGCAATCACAGTAGGTTTCGTGCATACAGCGTTTTAGCGTATTTGCACTTATCTCAAACAGTTTGTTGTCTGTCTCATTACCGAAATCGTAATCATTTGGTATGCTGATAGGATATCCCGTTTCAATATAATCTGCATATATCACTTCAACATTTCCTGTTATTTCGGCTTTTATGTACCTGAATGTTCGCATCCAAAATGTTTCAAAATCACACTCGCCGTCAACCTTTATTATATCGTAATCTCTGGTAACAATTCCGTTTTCATCATCTCGGCGACGCCTTACATATTTGCCGTTTTCGCAAACAACCATACTTTCGGCATAGGTGAGCTTTATGCTTCCTTTACCGCTTAACTTAAAACGCACATATCCGCATGTGACCTGTCCTGCATCGTAAATACCGTTTTTTACCGTCGCAAACACTTTTTTGTTAAAAAACATCATAGGTATTGTACGCCTGCGTACCGGGTGAACAATCTGGGCACAGTGACCTGTCTCATCACAGAGGCTGTAAAGATTGCCGGCATATGCAGCTTTTTCGTAGACCGGTTTACGGTAACCTTCCGTTACTTTTTCATTGAGCGACGCAACCGCAAAAAATTCGCTCGGCACACGGATAAACTCAAGCCCCGTTTCTTTTGCCACAAGCCATTCATCGTCGGTAATTACCTCGTTATCCCCTGCATTTCCCCATACGGCAAGACTCATTCCGCCGCTCCGTAAGATTGCCTCCAAAAACCTGTATTCTTCGGAGTAGGGTTTACTTGCAAGCTGAAGCACAGCAACCTCAAAAACATTTTCGCCTTTTTTAAGATATTTTGTTATATCGACAGTATCAAAAAACTTCACTTCGGAAGACGCTCTGAGCGGTCCTATTGCAGTCAGGTTTCCGTTTATATACAGTTTATATCTCGAATCGGCAAAAATATTTATTTAACTTTCCGTTATTTCGTTTACCATATAAGTCTTACGAAAATAATATAACGTATTTTCATTTTGTTTTACATCTTTATGTGTAATCAGGTTAGACACAATATCTCAAGCTTTCAGCTATTTTTTATATAAACAAAAATATAACAAATTTGTTATTTCTATAAAAAATATAAAATAGCATTTTTCAAATTTAGTATAGCAATACTGTGGTAAAATTTAT
>CACZWA010000049.1 GCA_902784685.1 uncultured Ruminococcus sp. | reverse complement strand
GTTTTGCCCGAAAAATCATAGCTTTCAAGGAAAGTATTTATAATTGTCGGCGCAACGTACCACCAAATCGGGAAGCCCAAAAAGATTGTATCGTAACTGCTTATTTTAGCGTCTATTGACTCAATTTCGGGTCGTGATGAGCTATCTCTCATCTCAACCGAACTGCGCGAGGTTTTATCCATCCAGTTAAGGTCCGCCTTTGTGTAGGGCTGTTTGGGTGTAATTTCGTAAATATCGGCGTTTGCCGCTTTTGCAAGAAGCTCTGCCGCCTTCTTTGTTGTACCGCTTGTGCTGAAATATGCCACTAATTTTTTACTCATTTTTCTTTACTCCTTTATATATTTTTTATCATTTTCGGTCAGTCCGCCATCATCGGACAAAAACCGTTCTACACGCATTTTAAGATTATACTTTTCACGCAGAAGTGCTATTTTGCTCATCATTTCCGATGCATGATGTCTGTCAATTGACTCTTGGTCTTTCCACCTATCAATCAAAAGTACTGTTTCGTGTTCCTTAATCGGGAGAAAATATTCATATTTCTCGTTTCCCTTTTCTTCTCTTATTTTACGAACAATGCCGCTTTCGGTCATTTCTCTTGCAAATGCACGGGCGCTCCCACCTTGCCCCATATAGTAAATATTGATTGTAATACTCATGTTTTCCTCTCCTTTGGTTTTGCTTAACCGAGAAGCGTTTTTATGCAGTTATAAAGAATTTCGTAAACGGACAAGTACGAATATTCAATTTTCGCCTGCTTCATCGCCTCTTTTTGCTTATCTGTTACAACCGCATACGGATATGCGCCGAACATAAACGGAAAGAAAATATATATAAAATTCTCTCTGTCCTTTTCGGACATGCCCCTACAAAACTTTTGCAAATAAAGATTAACCGTTTTCATGGAATTACCGTATGCCGTTTTCATTTCGACAAGCTTTTCGGCACGACTGTTTTGCTCCATATCGTAATGGTTCATGCTGAGAAGCTTTAAAAGTTGCTTTCTTTCGGCAAGAGAACGGGCAAGCAGCGATGATGCTTCATCCAATGTCAACACACTATGCTCACATATAAGCTTATTTAAGCTTGCAACCCACAGCTCATATTCTCTTTTTAAAAGCGCCAAAAATATCTCCTCTTTGGTTTCAAAGTAGTTATATATTGATGTTCTGGTAAACGATGTTGCGCTTGCTATGTCTTTCATTGTAATTTCTTTAAAGCTCATCGTTTTATACAGCAGTTCGCAAGCATTTATTATTTCTTCCTTGCGGGCATTGGTTAATTTTAAAGAGCCTTTTGGCACAGTGCCACCTCCTGTTTTTCATTTTAGTTATTCTGACACACTGTCAGTATAATTATACACCATTGCTGACACCGTGTCAATATATATTTTTATTTTTTACGTTTTGTACATAAATTAAACCCATATTTTATGCAATTTTTACAGTTTTATCGCACAAAAAAACCGCAAAAAGCTTTTAATGCCTTTGCGGTTTAAAATATTTTAAAGCTATGAATGTTTAAATTTTTATAATAGTTTTACCCCTTGAGCCTCCCGAAGCAACTTTTTTAAGCACCTCATCATTACCGATTTCGGGAATGGGTATTTCTTTGATTTTTAATTCAGCACCGTTTTTATTATATTTTTCAAGTATTGCGGCTTTCATAATAATCTCCCTTATTTAGTGGGTATATTTTTCATATCTTCTATTTTAATTTCCTTTGCCTCATATTTTTCTATCCAGTCAAAAAGAGGCTCGGCATCGTCAAACACCTTAAATAAATTCAGGCTTGCTTCTGCCATAAAGCCTTGCTTTGCAGTTTTTACAAGCATGTCGACCATATCGTTATAATAGCCGTCAACATTATATATTACAATTGCTTTTGTGTGTCTTGAAAGTTGTTTTAATGTAAGCACCTCAAAAAATTCATCAAACGTTCCTATGCCACCCGGCGTCATAATAAAAGCGTCTGATTTTTCAAATAGAATCTTTTTCCTTTCACGCATTGTTTCTGTATATATAAGCTCATTACAATGCGGAAAAAGTACACCGTCAATATTGAAAAAGCTCGGCACAACGCCTATCATATAACCATGTTCTTCGTAAACGCCTCTTGCGGCAGCGCCCATCATTCCTCCGCTTCCGGCGCCGAAAACAAGTGTATGCCCACGCTGAGCCATTTTTCTGCCAAGCTCCTCGGTTTTTTCTATATATTTTTTATCAATCATATTGCTTGACGCACCGTAAACGCAAATATTCATTAAACTCTCTCCTATTTAATATTTTTAATCCAGCGTACTGCATCCTCTGTCCAATTTGCCATATACGGAATTTCCATATCGGCATTTCCGCATGAGGTTATATCGTTTGCAAGCGCAACTCCGTGGCAACCTTCGGGATAAATATGCAGTTCGTAGAAAATACCGTTTTCGGTAAGTGCCTGCGCCATAACAAGCGAGTTGCGCACAGATACCAACTGATCCGTAAACGTATGTACAAGAAACATCGGCACGGTTTTTTCGCTGACGCATTTTTCGAGAGAATATTTTGCCAGCTCCTCATCTGTCGGGTTTTCAGTACCTAAAATATTGTAAAATGACGGCATGTGGGTATCCTTAACCAGTCCCGAAATTACAGGGTAAATCGGCAAAACCGCTTTTGGCTTATTATATCCGTAAGGCATATTCACGCAATCGTAAATCTCCTTTAAATGCCATAGAGTACCTATGCTTGCACAAAGATGTCCGCCTGCCGAAAAGCCTGTTACAAACACTCTTTCGGGGTCTCCGCAATGTTTTTCCGCATTGTCCTTTATATATTTTACAGCCTTTGAAGCCTCAATGAGCGGCCTCGGAAAAAGGGCTTTCTCGCCCACCGAATAATGCAGAACAAAAGCATTAAACCCTTTTGCGGCAAACGCAAGCGCAACAGGCTCTCCCTCACGGTCACTGCAAACACAGCTGTAACCGCCGCCCGGAATTACAAGAATTGAATCTTTTTTTCTGCCGTAAATGTCATCCGGCAAATAAAGTTCAAGGTAAATATTTTCATCTTTTTCGTCCAAACTTATTCTATCGTAAATCATATTTTTCTTCCTCTCCTAAAGCTTCTTATTTTTATTATACGAACTGCAAACGGCGTCAATAACAGCCGCTCTCATTCCGCCTTTTTCAAGCGCTTCTACACCCTCTATGGTTGTTCCGCCCGGACTGCAAACATCGTCTTTAAGGCTTTCGGGGTGTCTTTCGGTTTCGATAATCATAGCTCCTGCGCCCATAATGGTCTGCGCCGCAAGCTTAATCGCAAGCGCTCTCGTAAGTCCGCATTTAACTGCGCCGTCAGCCATACTTTGTGCAAACATATATACAAACGCCGGTCCGCAACCCGAAACGGCGCTTGCCGCATCAATAAGCTTTTCGTCCGTTTCTTCCGTTACACCCGATTTTGACATTGCAAAAACAAATTCTTCTTTTTCATCACGGCTTACGGAATTATTTACGCAGTAAACCGTAGTACCCATACCTATGCTTACCGGTGTGTTTGGCATTATGCGTATTACGGGGTAATTCTCTCCCAAAAGTGAGCATATTTTCTCCATTGTGACCGCCGCCGCCATAGTAACAAGCACAAAGCGGTCCTTTCTGTCCTTTAGCTTATCTTTAATTGAAATAAGCAGATTTTCAAGCATTTGCGGCTTTACACCGAGAAAAATATATTTCGCTTTTTCCGCAATATCGTCATTATCGCCAACTGTGCAGCCGAGCCTTTCTGCCAGAATTTCCGCCTTTTCCCTTGTGCGGTTTGAAACTATAATGTTTTTCGGACTTTCAGAGCGTGCAACAGCTTCTGCAATCGCTCCTCCCATATTTCCCGTTCCTATAAAACCAAATTTATACATAATTTTCACCTCACCTGTCCGTTTCCGTAAATTTTATATTTATACGCCGTAAGCTCCCTAAGCCCCATAGGCCCTCTTGCATGGAGCTTTTGTGTTGAAATGCCCATTTCACAGCCAAGTCCAAACTCGCCGCCGTCGGTAAACCTCGTTGAAGCATTGACATAAACTGCGGCGCTGTCAACAAGGCTCAAGAATTTTTCGGCATTTTCGCTGTTTTCCGTTATTATAGCTTCGCTATGCCCTGTGGAATGTGCGGCAATATGTTCAATTGCCTCATCAAGACTGTCTACCACCTTAACTGCCAGAATATAATCCAGAAATTCAGTATCGAAATCCTTTTCTCCTGCCGCCTTGCCTTCTGTAAATTTCGCCGCTTTTTCATCAAGGCGCAGCTCAACGGCAGGCTTGCCTTTCTCTGTCTGAATATCCGTCAGCTGTTTTTTTAGCCTCGGAAGAAAGCTTTCCGCAACATTTTTATGTACAAGCAAAACCTCCTCGGCATTGCAAACCGACGGTCTGCTTGTCTTTGCGTTTTCAATTATTTTAATTGCCGTATCAAGGTTTGCGCTGTCGTCAACATAAATATGGCAAATACCTGTTCCTGTTTGTATGCAAGGTACTGTTGCGTTCATAACGCAAGCGTTTATAAGCCCTGCGCCGCCTCTCGGAATAAGCATATCAATATAGCCGTTTGCCGTCATAAGCTCTTTTGCGCTTTCTCTTGATGTGTCCTCTATAAGGTTTATACAGTCCTCATTCAAGGAACATTCGGCAAGTGCCTTTTTTAAAGCCTTTACTACTGCCGCAGAAGTGTTATACGCCTCTTTTCCGCCTCTTAAAACGCACACGTTACCACTCTTAAAGCAGAGTGCGGCGGCGTCCGAAGTGACATTCGGGCGGCTCTCGTAAATAATGGCAACAACGCCGAGCGGCACGGAAGTTTTTTCAATTACAAGTCCGTTAGGTCGGACTGTTTTTTCAAGCACTTTCCCTGTCGGGTCATCAAGCGCCGCAACCTCTCTTATTCCCTGCGCCATTGCGGCTATTCTTTTAGGGCTTAGCCTCAGTCTGTCCTGCATAACCTCAGAAATGCTTTCTGCCGCTTTTTCAAGGTCAAGCTTGTTTGCATTTAAAATTTCGCTTTCGTTCTTTTCAAGAAAATCCGCCATTTTAAGAAGGGCATCGTGCTTTTCTTCCGCAGTTATAAGGCTCATTGCCTTTTTTGCATTTTTTGCTTTTTTTAATATTTCAGCCGTTGTCAATTTTATTCATCTCTTTTCAGAAATCTCGTTCCGACAGATTTACCTTCAACAATATCATAAAGCAGTTCAGGCTCTGCACCGTTTGCAATTACCATATCACAGCCTGATTTTGTTGCAAGCTCCGCCGCCTTTATCTTTGTTGCCATTCCGCCTGTACCAAGTACGCCTTTTCCGTCCGAAAGGGCGGTTATTTCAGGTGTTATTTCTTTGACAACCTCTATAAGCTCGGCATCGGGGCAGGTTTTTGGATTTTTGTTATAAAGTCCGTTAATATCCGATAGAACAATAAGCAAATCCGCTCCGATACTCGAAGCGACAATTGCCGAAAGAGTATCGTTATCGCCTATTTCAATTTCGTCCGTCGATACGGTATCGTTTTCGTTTATAATCGGTAAAGCTCCAAACTCAAGGAGCTTATAAAGTGTATTTTCAAAATTCACTCTGCGCTCGCCGTTTTCAATATCAAGCCCTGTAATAAGTATTTGTCCGACTGTATGATTATATTCGGTAAAAAGTTTATCATATACATACATAAGCTCACACTGACCGACAGCCGCCGCCGCCTGCTTTGCGGCTATATCGTCCGGTCTGCCGCCAAGTCCGAGCTTGCCCACGCCCATACCTATTGCTCCCGACGAAACGAGAATTATCTCGTGACCGCTGTTTTTCAGGTCGCTCATCACACGGCAAAGATGCTCAATCCTTCTGATATTAAGCCTTCCTGTGGCATGAGCGAGCGTTGAAGTGCCTAACTTTATTACAATTCTCATTTTTACCGTCCCCTTTAAAAAATGCTAATAAGCTGCATAACAGCACTAACCACAAGCGTAAGCCCCATGCAGGCAATCAGCACCCAAGCAACTATTCTTTTTTTCTTATCGTATTTATTCACTTAAATCTCCACTCCTTAAAACCGCTTCCTCGTCGCCTGTAAGCTCTCTCACTCCTCCGAGCGGCAACGCTTCGTCTATTTCAATCCCCGCAAATTTTCTCCTGTTAAGGTATAGCACACGGTTTCCGCATTTTTCAAACATACGCTTAACCTGGTGAAATTTTCCTTCATAAACAGTAACCTCACAAAGAGGATTTTCGCCTTTTTCAATAACACGAAGGTCTCCTGGGAGAGTTGTGTAACCGTCCTCATCAATATATATGCCTTCACGAAACGCTTTTATATCCTTCTCCGTAACAGTTTTTTCAACAAGCGCATGATAAATTTTCGGCACTTTTTTCTTTGGTGACAACAGCTTATGAGCAAGCTGACCGTCGTTTGTGAAAATAAGCAGTCCTTCGGTGTCTTTATCAAGTCTGCCTACCGGAAACGGCGAAAAATGCATAAACTCCTCCGGCACATATTCCATAACCGTGCGCTCACGGCTATCCTCCGTTGCTGTTATACAGCCTGCCGGTTTATTCATCATAAAATATACAAAGGGCTTATACTCAAGCTTTTCTCCGTCAAGCTTTATAATATTTTTTTCAGGCTCAATATGCGTTCCGGGGTCGGTAAAAACCGCTCCGTCAACCGTAACACGTTTACCTTTTAAAAGCGCTTTAACGTCCTTCCTGCTGTACTCTCCGCAAGACGCCAAAAATTTATCGAGCCGCATTATATACGCCACCCATCTATGTCCGAATTTGCAATTGCATGAAAAATTCTGCCCTTAATACCGTGGTTTTCACGGTTAAGCTTTGCCAGAAAATCCTTCATGTTCTGCCTGTTTGTTTTTCCGTCGGCAGGGCAAGGATTAAATATTACAGGCACCTCGTTATCTCTTACAAAACGCTTTATTTCACGTTCTTCCATATAAATAAAAGGTCTTATAAGCGTAAGCTTTGTTCGGTCGAGGTAGGTTACCGGTGAAAAACAGCCGACTCTTGCTTCGTTAAACAGGCAAAGAAAAAAAGTTTCAAGCACATCGTCATAATGGTGTCCGAGCGCAACCTTGTTGCAACCGAGTTTTTTTGCTTCCTCATGAAGCGCCCCCCGTCTCATCTTTGCACACAGCGAGCAAGGGTTTTTCTCGTTTCGTATATCGAAAACAACCTCGCCTATCTGCGTTTTTACAAGAGTAAGGTTAATTTCCTTTTCACGGCAAAGCTCTGCAAGCGGTGAATAATCGGCTCCTTCAAAGCCGAGGTCAAGGCATATTGCTTCAAGCTCAAACTTTTTCGGATAAAACCGTTTAAGAGCCTTTAAGGCAAGCATAAGCGTTATGCTGTCCTTTCCGCCCGATACGCCAACCGCAATCCGGTCTCCGTCCTCAATCATATTATAATCTTCAACTGCTTTTCTGACATGACTTAAAACTTTTCTCATTTTAAAATCCTTTTATTTTTTACTGTTTACAATCCAAATACTGTCAATTCCGTTAATTTTTTCGGGGGCGTTGAAGCCTTCCGTTGTGCGTGTTTCTTCAATCGGCGTTATACGCCCCGTAGCAGGGTCGCACACATAAAATGTGTCGCCTGATACGTCGGTTAAAAGGAGGGCGTGCCACATTTCGTTATCGTAAATTATTATGCCTTCGGGATGATTTTTAATTTCTTTTGTAAAGAAGCTCATACGGTCAAGGTCCTCATCAAGATTACGCTTGACAATATTGTATTTCCCGAAAGTTATATCATGATATAGACCGAC
>CACZWA010000048.1 GCA_902784685.1 uncultured Ruminococcus sp. | reverse complement strand
TGAAAGTCAATATATTTTTATTGTTTTTCGGTAACTGAGCAGAGGCTGAGAAGCGAAGGTATATTTCGTCCTTTAAAACTCGTAGGCGTACTTTTGTACGGTAGAGGTTTAAAGGGCGGAAAGCAAGCAGTGGTGCAGTTTTTTTAAAAACTGCACCACTAACCTTATAATCAAAAATGTTAAATAAAAACCATTAAATTTTTAATTTAAATTGGTTTGCTTGCGGTAGACCGAGTTTGTCGGCACTCTGATCCTCTGCAAAATGCAGGGGGTGCTTGTATTTTCATATAATGGCTTTTGCGTAATTTTTTAGCTTCGCCCGCCGCTCTTTATAGCCAGGCATATATTTTTCGACTTCTTTCCAAAACTGCTCGCCGTGGTTTTTGTGTTTCAGGTGAGCCAGCTCGTGCACTATTACATAATCTATTGTGTCACGGTCCGCCATGGCAAGATAAAACGAAAAAGTTATGCGCTGTGCGGAGCAAATGCCCCAATACCCTTTTGCCCTTCCGATGGAGGCCTTGCTCGGACAGAGTGACATAAGCTCCGAAAAATACATCAGCCTGTCGAGAATGATAATATCAACAAGAGTTTCACGGCACTTTTTTTCAAAGAAAGCGCTTATTTTTTTAGGGTCGCCGTCCTGCGGCACAAAAAGCAAATGCCTTTCGGTATCAAACGCAAAATCTGCGCCACGAACTATATCATATTCTTCTCCGAGGAATAAAAGCTTACCGCCGATTTCGTATTTAAACTTTGTCGTTATAGCATTTAATGATTTTAAATTTTCTTTTATACTTTTTTCGTTGTTTAATATAAACTCCCGTATGTATCTGTGAGGAAATTTCCTGCCACAGCGGATTTCGGGCGGCTTGTTCTTAGAAAAATAAACCGCCGCTGTCCTTCTTGCGGTACGCTTAATATTAAAATTTATTCCGGTCAGCGTGTAAAGCTCTTTTTTAAGTTCCTCATCGTTACTCATTCGTTAAATCTCCAAATCAATTACGCTGTCATCAATCGGTTGAGGCACCTCTATGCCGAAAAGCCTGCAAGCATTTTTGTAAAGTATTTTCTCACGGGTTTCTTTGTTTAGCCGAAGTGACATAAAACGTTTTATTTCAACTCTCGGATTCCACATAGGATAGTCTGTGCCGAAAAGCACTCTGTCCTCGCCGTAAGCCGATATGAGCGATATAATCTGCTTGTCGGAAAGCGCATAAAACGATGACGAGCAGTCAACATAAAGGTTAGGGAAAGCCTTTTCGCAAAGCTCACTGCCTGCCTTTTCCCAGAGCGACCAACCGCCGAAATGTGCGCCGATAACCGTAAGATTTTTATATATTTCAAGAATCGGTATAAGGCGGTTTGTGTTGGAATAGTCGTAGCGTTTATCGCCTGTATGTATTAAAATCGGAAGTCTGCCTAACCTTAAAGCGCTGAATATCGGGATGCAGTTTAACGCCTTTAAGCCCAAGAGAGATAAGCTCCTCAATATCGCCTTCAATATCGGAGCTGTCGGGGTGAAGCGTGCCGAGCCCCGTGAATCTGCCGTTTCCGTCCTTAACGGTTTTTGCAATAAAGTTGTTTATCGATGAAACCTGTTTTGGCGTTGTTGCAACGGATTGCACAACAAAATGGCTCACTCCTGCTTTTGTGCCTTCTTCCAAAAGCATAGACACAGTGCCGTCAAGCTTTGTATGATTTATTCCGTAAAAAACTTCGGTTGCGGCGGTTGCTTTTACCGCAATTTTATCGGGATAGCAATTTTATCGGGATATATATGACAATGTGAATCAATTACAGGTAACAAATTTTTTCCTCTTTTCAATATTTCTTATTAAGCTTTATATCTATAAGTCGTACAATAACAGAGCTTAAAACAAGGTTTATTAAAAGTTCAACCACAAAGTTCATACCAATTCCCATAACCATATATTTCCAGATTGAGCTAAAGCCCCATTCTTTAATTTGCTCCAAAAAGAACACACGGCAGCCTATTAAGAATACCCCCGTGTTCACTACCGGGCAAGTAATACCTGCGGCAATGACTGCAAGCAAACGGTCTTTGCCGCAGAGAAGCTTATATACACAGCCTGCCAAAAGACCCGACAAAATACCTTTTACAAGCACGGTAACAAATGTACCTGCCACATTTACGGCAAGAAAAGCACCGCTGTCTCTTGCGAGAATTACAATTGCACATACAAGTCCAAGCCATGCGCCTGCAAGCGGACCACCGATTGCCGCACCGATTATAATCGGCACAAGAGCAAGGTTAATCGAAAATACACCGAAGTGTATAAACGAACCGAGCAGCTGCAATACAACTACAATTGCCGTAAGGAGCGCATACATCACCAATTTTTCGGTTGACGTTGCGTTTTGTCTGATGTTGTTTTCGTTGTTCATAATAATTCCTCCGTTATTTTAATGCTATCGTTTCCTTGTTTTAAAGGAATACAACGCAAAGTTTAACATGGTTTTATTTTTTTGTTTTTTGGTTTTTTTCGTATATTATTTTTAGTCCTTCAAGAACAAGACTCGGATTTATTTCGATTTTATGCTTGCAATTGGGAATAATAACTCCGGCAAGACCGCCGGTTGCAATTTTTGTAAGGCTAACGCCAAGCTCCGCTTCAAAACGGTCTATCATGCCGTCTATCATTGCCGCACTGCCGAAAACCACTCCCGAGCGCATACACTCAATTGTGTTTTTGCCAATAAGCACAGGCTTTTCGCTAAGGTCAATCTGCGGCAGTTGCGCTGTTCCGCCGGAGAGCGCTTTAAGCCCTATTTCAACACCCGGCGAAATAGTTACGCCTATAAAAGTGCCGCTTTCGTCAAGAATTATTATTTTTGTTGCCGTACCCATATCAATAATTGCGGCAGGCATTTTATAACGAGTCTTTGCGCCTACGCTTGCACAAATAAGGTCTGCTCCGACAGAAGCAGGGTTATCAACATATAGGTTAAGCCCTGTTTTTATACCCGGGCTGACAATTATCGGGTCAACCTCGTAAACAAGCTTGATTGCCTCTTTCATGGTTGCGCTGATTGGCGGAACAACAGATGAAATAATGCAGCCGTCAATCGTTTGTGACGAAGCGCCGTGAAGCGTAAGCACCGAACGGAGCTTTGAAGCGTATTCGTCAACGGTTTTGCGCATATTGGTGGAAATACGGGACACAAATTTAAGCTCGTCCCCATCATAACCGCCGAGAACAATATGAGTATTACCAATATCTACAACAAGTAACATTTTTTTATTCACCCTTTACATCTTTTCGGGTGCTTCAACTCCGAGAAGCGAAAGGTCGGAATAAAGCACGGTTTTTACGCATGAAGCAAGCGCAAGCCTTGCCAGCATAAGATTTTCGTCAACGCCTTTTATATGGCAAGCGTTGTAAAAGCTGTGAAAAGCCGAAGCAAGGTCGATTGCGTAGCGTGTAAGCCTTGAAGGGTCGTAATGCTCGGCGGCGGAAGCGATTTCGTCCGGATAAGCGGCAAGCTTGTCAATAAGCTCTTTTTCCTCCTCTGCCTGAAGAAGTGAAAAATCTGTCTTGTCGGGGGAGGCAACCTCCACTCCTTCCGATTTAAGAAGCCTCAGCACACTGCATATTCTCGCATGAGCATACTGAACGTAAAAAACAGGATTTTCGCTCGTCTGACTTTTTGCAAGGTCAAGGTCAAATTCAAGGTGGCTTTCCGCCTGGCGAAGATTAAAGAAAAATCTTGCAGGTTCAAGCCCTATTTCATCAATAAGGTCATTTAAGGTTATCATATTTCCCGTGCGCTTTGATATTCTTACAATTTCTCCGTCCTGCATAAGTCTCACAAGCTGCATAAGTACCACATGAAGGCGGTCGGGGTCAATGCCGAGTGCCTGCATAGCACCCTTCATTCGTGCAACGTGACCGTGGTGATCCGCACCCCATACGTTTATAACCTTGTCAAAGCCTCTCACAAGGAATTTGTTGCGGTGATATGCAATATCCACGGCAAAATAAGTCGGTATGCCTGTGTTACGCACAAGCACGTCGTCTTTTTCAAGCCCGAAGGTGGTTGATTTAAACCAGAGCGCACCGTCTTTTTCGTAAGTATAGTCCGATTTTTTAAGCTGTTCTATTGTTTCTTCAACCTCGCCGCTCTTATAAAGGTCACTTTCGGGGAACCAAACGTCGTAATTTATTTTGTATGCCGCAAGGTCGGTGTGAAGTGCGGCAATGTTCTTTTCAAGGACATAATCGGTAATGACTTTTTTGCGCTCGTCCTCGCTGACGTTTAAATATTTATCGCCTGTTTCCGCAATAAAGTTTTCCATATGCTCTTTTATATCGTTTCCGTGGTAGCCGTCTTCGGGGAACTCAACTGCGTCCTCGCCCATAAAGTGCTGCATAAATCTTGCGTTAAGCGATTTTGCAAGCTTAACTATTTGAGCGCCCGCATCGTTTAAGTAAAATTCTCTCGTAACGTCCGCTCCCGAAGCTTCCAGCACGGCGGCAAGGCTGTCGCCGAGTGCGCCGCCTCTGGCATTACCCATATGCATAGGGCCTGTCGGATTTGCACTTACAAATTCTACCATAATTTTATTGCCTTTGAGGTTTTCGCTTTTGCCGTAATCCTCTTTTTCAAGCATAACCGTGCGCACGGTTTCGGCTCTTTGAAGACCGTTTAAGAAAAAGTTTATAAAGCCGGGACCGGCAATTTCGGCTTTTTCAATGAAAGTACCCGAAAAATCCATATTATCCGTAAGCTCCTGCGCAATAACTCTCGGCGCTTTTTTTGCGGCTTTTGTAAGAGTCATGGCTATATTTGCGGAAAAATCTCCGTGTGCCTTTTCTCTCGGCTTTTCGATTACATAACCTTCGGGAAAATCACAGGGAAATCCGCATTTTTCAAATGCCGACTTTAAAGTGGCTTCAATTTGCTTTTTAATTTCCTTATTAATGTTTTTCATGCGTTTTTCTTCCTTTTTATTTTATTTCGGTATATCTTATAAAAAAATCATTCATATATTTTTCGGCGGAAACGTTTTCAATATCGTCGGTAGAAAAAATAAGCTCGTAGAGAAGTTTAATTCTTCCTTCGCACTCTCTGTGGCGGACGCTGAAAATATGCGTTTTTACGCTCACCAAAAAATTTCCGTAGGGAGTAAAATAACGGCTTAAATGAACCTTGCCTCTTTCAAACTCAAAATGTGAGCTTGACTCTGACTTTCGGCTTATCGAAACTTTGCCGCCGCCTTCTTTTATAATAACACTGCCGCCGCCGTGTTCTTTAGGCTCCGTGTAACGTATATATTTTTTGCCTGAAATCTCCTTCATTTCGCCTTCACAGGTAAATGTGCCGGTTTCGCTTCCAAGCTTTTTGTCGTAGGTTGTGTATTCAACGTTTAACTTTACTTTCATACAATCATCTCAAAGCATATATTTTTCTATATCTATTTTTTCAATCGGTTCGTTTATTTTCGTATCGAGAAACATTTCTGCGGCAGTCTGAAAGCTCTCAACCTTATCGCTTATGAAAAAACGGTTGCCATTGTGCCGAGCGGCTGCTTCAACCTCTCCTGCCTCAATACTTGAACGTATGTGCCTTGCGACCTCTTTGCCGGAGTCAATGAGAGTTACACTTTCTCCGACAATGTCACCTATAACTTTTTTAATAAGCGGATAGTGCGTACAGCCGAGAATAACGGTATCGACGCCTGCCTTAATAAGAGGTTCAAGGTATTCCTCGGCAATCATGTATGTAACTTTTGAGTCAAGATAGCCGTTTTCAACAAGTGGCACAAACATAGGGCACGCCTTTGAATAAACCTCAATATCACCGTTTACGGCTTTTATGGCTTGTTCGTACTTGCCCGAATTTATACTGCGGCTCGTTCCTATAACGCCGATTTTGCCGTTTTTTGTGCTTGCCGCCGCCGTGTGTGCAGAAGGCGCAACAACGCCCATAATATTCACATCAAACTTACCTTTAACAATATCAAGGGCGGTGGTGCTTGCCGTTCCGCAGGCAATAACAATAAGCTTCGGGTCAAATTCCTTCAAAAAGCGAATATCGCTAATGGTGTATTTTACAAGTATTTCGGCACTGCGCGTGCCGTAGGGCACTCTGCCCGTATCACCGAAATATACTATGTTTTCTTCAGGAAGTATTTTCATAATTTCTTTAACACATGTAAGGCCGCCAAGCCCCGAATCGAAAACCCCGATACATCTGTTATCCATAAATTACGCATTCCTTTCTCAAAATCATATGGTCGCCGTGCCTGTTCTTGACGATACATTCATAACAAGACCTATTGCCACAAAAGCCGTCACCAAAGACGAACCGCCGTAGCTGAAAAACGGGAGCGGTATTCCCGTAACGGGCATAAGTCCCATACACATTGCAATGTTTTCATATATATGAAAAATAAACATTGCCGCCACTCCGACACAGATATATGTTCCCATGCTTGTTCGTGAAGCGTTTGCCGTGTATATACATTTGAATATAATAACAAAAAGTAAACCCATAACAACCGCACAGCCTACAAAGCCAAATTCTTCGGCAATGGAAGAAAAAATAAAGTCCGTATGACTTGCGGGAAGTGCGCCCGACTGAATAAGCGACCCCTTAAAAAGACCTTTGCCTATTATTCCGCCCGAACCTATTGCAACCTTCGACTGTATAACATGGTAGCCGGAGCCTGCCATATCACGCTCGGGGTGGAAAAAATCAAGAAAGCGGTCTTTTTGGTACGGCTGAAGTACAAAAAACCACATTACAGCTCCTATCGGCACAAATGCGCAAAGCGCCGCTATTATATATTTATAGCTTATTTTTGCAGCAAACAGCATACAAATCATCATAAATATATATACCATTGCAGTGCCGTAGTCGGGTTCAAGCAAAATAAGGAAAATAAGCAGTCCGCCGTGCGCCAAAAGCCCTATAAGAGGAAACGGCGAATTAACATATTCCTCGACCGAGGCAAGGTGACTCGAAAAGGTAAGTATAAAAAATATTTTTACAAATTCCGAGGGCTGAATACCTATTCCGAAAAAGCGTATCCAGCTTTTTGAGCCTGCTTCCTCTCTGCCCATGCCTATAAAAAGAACGGCAACAAGCATAATAATGCTCAAAATATAAAGATATTTTGCAACGGCGGCAAAAGAGTTGTAATCGGGAATCATTATCGCAAGCATGGCAATAACGCCGATTATAAACGCACCGCTCTGCACAATAACAAATTTGTTTGTTTCGTAAATTCTTGTAGAGGACATTATTGCGGTTATGCCGAAAAGTGCGGCAATAATGACAACAAGAAGCAGCAGTTTGTCTGCATCTTTTATAACACGTTTTATTTCATTCATTTGCCGCCCTCCTCTTTTTTGTACTTAAGGAATAATATGTAAATATCAATCCTATTTTATTATACTATATTTTACGCTTAAAATCAAGAGAAAAATATTTTTTGATTTTTTTAGGCAAATTGTTGATTTTAAAAACTAAAGATGAATTATCTCTACAATAATTTTATACAGTTTCTTCTTTTGTTCTTCGGGTAAGCTTAATATTTCATTATATATTTTTGAAGCAAAATCGTCACCGGAATTGTCGATATTTTCAAAGAAATCTTGTGGCGAAACACCGAGTCCGATTGCTAACTTGTATATGCTTTCCAAAGTGGGACTTTTTTCACCTCTCTCAATTTGCCCTATATAAGTTGGGTGCAGACCGCACAGCTCCGCTGTTTTTTCCTGACTTATGTGTTTTGAAACTCTTATACTTTTTATTCTTTTTCCAAATGCGATATTAACGTTGCTCATTTTTTTCACTCCCATTATATTATTAAAATATACTATTGTATATAATTATTTTTTTCAACAGACTATTGACTTTTAAAAGATGATATGCTATACTATTGTATGTAATTATAGAATTTAAATGATTAAAGTATTGAAAAATGATTAAATATAAAATAAGGAGGTGATTGGATTGAAAAATAAGTCTGTTTTTTCTCAAATTATTTTGCTTGTTGCAGTTGCGATTATTTGTATTGTTTTAACAGTCGTGATTGCATTAATTGCAGGTTCAAGTTCAACGACAATTTTTGATTTTCAAAACCTTAATTTTGCAAATACGATACCAATACTTGTAATTGGAGGATTTGTTAGCTGTGTGGTTGTCGGGATAACCGTGCTGTTTGTATCAAGGACGGTTTTTTTGAAAGTAAGAGATTATTTTTATGAAGAAGATAAAAACAATGGAGGTAGTAAAAAATGAATTGTACAAATCATCCGGAAATTGAAGCACAGGGAATGTGTACTTATTGCGGAAAACCTTTTTGCAAAGATTGTCTTGTTGAGGTAAAAGGAAAAATGTATTGTAAGGACGACTTGGGAAATGTTCTTGACGAGGCAAAACAATCATCAAATGGGCAACCGACAATAAATATAACAAACAGTAATGATAGTGTTAATACAAACACTAACGTTAATACGGGATGGGGAGGCGGTCCGAGAAAAAGTAAAACGGCAGCACTGATTTTATGTATTATAGGCTTCTTTGGAATAGGCGGTTTACATAGAATGTATGTCGGAAAAGCAGGAAGCGGAGTTTTGTACTTGCTTACTTGTGGACTGTGCGGCATAGGAACAATAATTGACCTTATACTAATTCTGACAGGCGGTTTTACGGACAGATATGGACAACCATTGGCATAAACAAAATAAAATCAATAGCAAAATGCTATCTCTGAGTTCTCTTACCTCAGGGATAGCAGTTTTTGCTGTAATGTTTTGTTTAACAAAAGTATTTTCGGTGTCGCTATGTCCATTTAATAATATTTTAAAAATACGCTGTTTTGGTTGTGGCTTAACCAGAGCCTTTATTGAAATACTGAATTTAAACTTTAAATCAGCATTTTATTACAATGTTTTATCAATACCATTATTCATATGTATAGTTCTATATTATGCTTTATCGTTATTTGATATTATTTTCGACAAAAACTACATCATATATATAGAAGATAAACTTTCTAAAAGCTATATGTATCCTATATATGCTGCAGTAATAATAATATCTACTGTATTAAATAACAGATATTCATATTTTTAACCAAATTTTTCATTGGATAAATTCTCTTTAAAGGAATAATACTACTAATGTAAAATTATTCAAAAAGGAGATTTTAAGGTTATGAAAGCAACAGGAATTGTGCGCAGAATAGACGACCTCGGCCGTGTCGTAATTCCAAAGGAAATTCGCCGTACAATGCGAATCCGCGAGGGCGACCCGCTTGAAATATTTACAAACCGTGACGGAGAGGTTATTTTTAAAAAGTATTCTCCCATAGGTGAACTCAGCGAATTTGCCAACGATTACGTCGATGTCCTTTCAAGAACTACGGGACATATTGTGTGTGTAACGGATAAAGACTCTGTCATTGCGGTTGCGGGTGCGCCGAGAAAAGTTTTTATGGATAAGCGTGTGAGCGGTGAAATGGAAAAAATAATGGATTCACACTCTCCGTTTACAGGAAGCGGAAACGGCGACGATGTAGAGATTATCGAAGGCGAAACGGCATATACGGTGGGCGTTGCCGTACCGATTATTACCGAGGGCGATACAGTCGGAACGGTAGCTATTCTGACAGATGACAAAAATGTTTCCATGGGTGAAGTTGAACAGAAGCTGGCGTATGCTGCGGCAGGTTTTATAGGGAAACACATGGAAAGTTGAAGCAGAGGCTGAAAAATAAGCTGAGCAGAGGCTGAGAAGCGAAGGTATATTTCGTCCTTTAAATCTCGTCGGCGTACATAGGTACGGTAGAGATTTAAAGGGCGAAAAGCAAGCAGTGGTGCAGTTTTGTTAAAAACTGCACCACTGACCTTCTTATCAAAA
>CACZWA010000047.1 GCA_902784685.1 uncultured Ruminococcus sp. | reverse complement strand
CTTGAATCGCTTAGGAAAAATATAGGCATTGTTCAGCAGGATGTTTTCCTTTTCACGGGAAGTATTTATGAAAATATTGCCTACGGAAAACAGGACGCAACAAAAGATGAGGTCATCAGCGCCGCAAAGCTTGCAAAGATTGATGAGTTTATAGAGTCTCTGCCCGACAAATACGACACCTATGTCGGCGAGAGGGGAATAAAGCTTTCGGGCGGACAAAAACAGCGTATTGCAATAGCAAGAGTATTTCTTAAAAATCCGCCTGTGCTTATTTTGGACGAAGCAACCAGCGCACTCGACAATATAACCGAAGCGCAAATTCAGCAGTCGCTTTCGGAGCTTTCGGAAGGAAGGACTGTTATTGTGGTTGCTCATCGCCTTTCGACTGTGCGAAATGCGGATAACATAATCGTACTTGACAGGAGCGGCATAGTTGAAGAAGGCAACCATACACAGCTTATTGAAAAAGGCGGAGCGTATGCGGAGATGCTGCGTAATATTCCCGAATAACTTGACTTTAAAATGAAATTATGATAAAATATTTATAATGAGTAGGTTGGGCGGTCGCGCAAAAGGCGCCGACAATGCGCCGGAGTGAGGAAAGTCCGAGCTTCACAGAGCAGGATAACGGATAACGTCCGCCGGGGGTGACCTCCGGGAGAGTGCAACAGAGATATACCGCCGTGAAAATTCACGGTAAGGGTGGAAAGGCGAGGTAAGAGCTCACCGGGTGCTGTGGTAACACGGCACTCCTGTAAACCCTATCCGAAGCAACGCAATGCGGAGAAGCGTTTTAAATGCGGAGCTTGCTCGGCTCCGATTCCGTAAGCGGCAGAAAGCTTTGCGGCAACGCAAGGATAAGATAGATGACCGTCTTAAATGACAGAACTCGGCTTACAGACCTACTCATAAAAAATGCCATCAACCAAAACGGTTGATGGCATTTTTTAATCAATCGAAAAATCTTCGGGGGAAAAGTCACCTGCAATGCTGTGCTTTTTGCGAGGCCTTTCGGCAAGCAGGTTTTTCTTATATTTTTTGCAATATCCGCTTGCGGAAACAAGCCCGTGCTTTTCGCAAAGCACGTCTCCGTTTATACGGCCGCTTTTGCCGAATACGCAGTCGTGACAGCTTCCTTCGGGCGGCACAAGAGTTTTTTTCCCGAAAAGCTTTTTAAAAATTCCCATTTTTCTGCCTCCGTTATCGGTCCTCACGGAAATACGAAAGACCGAGACTTGCGGGCGGCTGATTTTCCTTCTTGTTGCGTATGCTTGTTATAATAAGCACGATAATGGTAACAACGTAGGGGAGAGTTTTAACAAGCTCAACTGCCTGCACGGAAATATTTGACATATAAATCGGTATAACATAAAGTCCGCCGAAAAGGATTGAACCGAATATGCTAATATCGGGGCGCCAAATTGCAAAGATAACAAGTGCAATTGCAAGCCAGCCTCGGTCACCGAAAGCGTTGTTCGACCAAGAGCCGTTTGCATAGTCCATTACATAGTAAAGTCCGCCGAGTCCTGCAATCATACTGCCTATGCAGGTTGCAAAATACTTATATTTTGAAACATTTATGCCTGCCGCATCGGCTGTTGCCGGGCTTTCACCTACCGAGCGGAGATGAAGTCCCACTCTTGTGCGTCTTAAAACATAGGTGCATATAATAGCTATTATTATCGCAACGTATGTGAGGAAACCGTAGGATAAAACCACGTCACCGAACCAACCGAGCTTTGAAGCAAACGGAAGGGCGGTTTTAAATGCATTACTTGTACGGCTGAGCGAGATTGAGGGAATATCGCTCTTTGTAAGAGTAATAAGTGAGCCGCCGAAAAAGTTACCGATACCTATACCGAAAGTTGTAAGCGCAAGACCGGTAACATTTTGGTTTGCTCTGAGCGTTACGGTAAGGAAACAGTAAATAAGCCCCATCAAAAGTGAGCCTGCAAGACAGGCAAGAAGGCTTATGATTATTGCCATAAGCGGGTTTATCTGTGCGGTGCTTTGTTCGTACATAAAAGCGCCGGCAACGCCGCTTATTGCGCCGACATACATAATACCCGGTATGCCAAGATTGAGGTTACCGGATTTTTCCGTAAGGATTTCGCCGGTTGAGCCGAGAAGGAGCGGAATGCCCTGCATTACTGCACGTTTAATAATTACGGTAATCATCTTTCTGCCTCCTTGTTATTAGATTTGTTAAATTTAAGTTTATAGTTAATGAAAAACTCACTGCCGATAATAAAGAAGATTATTATACCGGTTATTATATCTGAAAAAGAGTCGTTAAGCCTGTAAACCTCGGATATTTTTGACGCGCCTTTTTCAAGGAAAACAATTAAGAATGAGGTGAGCACCATAAATATCGGGTCAAATTTTGCAAGCCACGATACCATAATGGCAGTAAATCCCCTTCCGCCGGCTGTTGTGGATTTTAACGAATGGTCGGTTCCCGCAACCAAAATAAGTCCTGCAAGACCGCAGATTGCACCCGAAATAAGCATTGTGCGTATTATGACTTTTTTTACGTTTATTCCGATATATCTTGCGGTGTTTGGACTTCCGCCCACAACGGATATTTCATAGCCCTGTTTTGTGTATTTTAGGTAAACAAACATAATCACCGTTAATACTGCAACGATTATAATGTTGAGCAGATATTTCTGACCGGCTATAACCGGAAGCTGTCCGTATTCAAGTACACGGGGAGTTCCCGAGCCTTTCGGAACAGACCAGATAAACGTGAAATAGGAAACAATCTGAATTGCAACGTAGTTCATCATAAGGGTGAACAGCGATTCGTTTGTTTCCCAATTAGCCTTGAAAAAGGCAGGGATAAGCCCCCATACCGCACCTGCAATTACACTTGTTATTACCATTACGAGAATTAAAAGGGGAGTGGGGAGCTTGTTTCCGAGGAATATCATACAAACTTCGGTTGCAAGACCGCCGATAAGCACCTGACCTTCCGCACCGAGGTTCCAGAATTTCATTTTGAAAGCAGGGGTTACGGCAAGAGCAACACAAAGAAGAACTGCAACGTTCTGAAGCAAATTCCAAATTCTTCTGGTTGTGCCGAGCGCACCTTCAAACATTGTTGCATATACGGCAAGCGGATTAAGCCCCGTAAGTGCAAGGGTTACGAAACCGCAGACAATGAGAGCCGCAAGTATAGCGGTGACTCTTATTATCCAGGCTTTCCACCATACTATTGTATTTCGTTTAGATATGTGAAAAAGTGGTTCGTGAGTTATCTTATTCATCGTCTGCCTCCTTTGCTGTACCTAAGTTAAATGAAGATTTTGTCATCATTAAGCCGATTTCTTCTTTCTGTGCGGTTTTTCCGTCGACAATGCCGGAAACCTTACCGCCTGCAAGAACAAGTATTCGGTCGCAAAGCTCCATAAGCACGTCCAAATCCTCGCCGACAAAAATTACGGCCGCACCTTTTTCTTTCTGCTCGTTAAGCAGGTTATATATCATATAAGAGGAGTTAATATCAAGACCTCTTACGGGATATGCCGCCATAAGAACTGTTGGAGCGGAAGCAATTTCACGCCCTACAAGAACTTTTTGCACGTTACCGCCCGAAAGCTTGCGTACCTCTGTGCTTGTGCTCGGTGTTACAACTTCAAGCTTTTCAACGATGTTGTCTGCGAGATTTTTCGGAGCTTTACGCTCAAGAAAAGCAGTTTTGCCTTTTCGGTAGCTTCTGAGCATCATATTATCAACAATATCCATATTGCCTACAAGTCCCATTCCGAGCCTGTCCTCAGGAACAAATGCAAGTCTTACGCCCATTTCCATAATGCGAAGCGGTGATTTATCACGGAGATTTTCCTTCTCGCCTGTTTTGGGGTCAATATAAATAATATCTCCGCTTGTAATGGACTGAAGCCCGGCAATTGCTTCAAGAAGCTCACGCTGACCGCTGCCTGCAATTCCGGCAACTCCGAGTATTTCACCCGAACGTGCCGTAAACGAAACGTTATCAAGTAATTTTACGTCGTCATGACCTTTGCAGCTGATGTTTTTAATTATAAGTCGGTCTGTCGGGTTTACAGGCTCACTGCGGTTAATATCAAGATCAATTTTTTTGCCGACCATCATTTCCGTAAGCTGTGCTTCGTCGGTTTCTGCGGTATTTACCGTGCCGATATATTCGCCTTTGCGAAGAACCGAAACTCGGTCCGAAATAGAAAGAACTTCGTGCAGTTTATGTGTTATAATTATTATAGCCTTGCCGTCATCACGCATTTTGCGAAGTATTGAAAACAGCTTAACCGTTTCCTGCGGCGTAAGCACGGCTGTCGGCTCGTCGAGAATAAGAATATCCGCACCTCTGAAAAGCACCTTTATGATTTCTACCGTCTGCTTTTCAGAAACGGACATTTCGTATATTTTTTTATTTGGGTCAATATCAAAGCCATATTGTTCGCTTATCTCGCTTATGCGTTTTGCATAACGTTTCATGCTGAACCCGTCGGTATCTTCAAGACCGAGAACAATATTTTCAGCGGCGGAAAAGACATTCACAAGCTTAAAATGCTGGTGAATCATACCGATTTTGTATTCGTAAGCGTCCTTTGGCGAATTAATATGAACCTCCTTGCCGTCAATATATATTTCACCGCTGTCGGGGAAATATATACCGGAAATCATATTCATAAGAGTTGTTTTTCCGCTGCCGTTCTCTCCGAGAATTGAGAGAATTTCTCCACGGCTGACCGTAAGACAGACATTTTTGTTTGCCTTGATGGTGCCGAAGCTTTTTGATATATTTTTTAACTCGATTGCAGCCTGTTTACTCAAAATTTATACCTCCCTGTTTTTGCTTTCAAAACAATGTGTAAAGCAATTTTACATATTTTTTTCAAAGTAAAAAAACGAAGTGAGGCGGAGCTTAAAAAGGCTCCGCCTGTTTTCGTTTATATTAAAATTAATACATTTCGTTAAGAAGATTAATTCCGTCGATTCTAAGATCGAAATAAGGAGCAGAACGTTTTTCCGACTCATGGAAATAGCCGCCCTCAACAACCTCTGTATCGGGTGTGTATGCTTCATCTGTATCTACGTCAGCCATGTAGCTGTCAAGAGCTTTGCCCTCAGCTGTGAATGTAGCTGTATCGAATACATGAAGGTTACCGGCAATAAGTTCAGCCTTAGCAGCTTCAATAGCTTCTTTTGTGCCTTCGGCTGCGGCTTTGTCATTGATGTCTGTAAGAAGAACAGAACCTTTTTCAAGACCTTCGCACCAGTCATAAGGAATTTCTTTGCCTTCAAGGTAAGAATTTACAACAAATTCATAGTAAGGTGTCCAATCGATTCTTGAAGAAACGATGAATGTGTTCGGGCAAGCCGAAACTGTGCTTCCGTTGTAAGAAACGTTGGGGATACCTGCGTTTTCGCAAGCTGTGGGAGCGCCCATTGAGTCAGCGTGCTGGCTGATAAGTTTGCAACCGTTTGAAATAAGCTTTGTAGCGGCTTCTTTTTCAAGAGCTTCATCGTACCAGCTTCCTGTAAACTGAACTTCCATAGTTGCTGTCGGGCATACCGAGCGTGCGCCAAGGAAGAACGATGTGTAACCCGAAATAACTTCAGCGTATGTATAAGCGCCTACATAACCGATTTTAGCTTCTTCGGCAGTAAATTCGCCGTTAGCTATCATTTCGTTAAGCTTCATACCTGCCGCAATACCTGCAAGGTATCTGCCTTCGTAAATAGAAGCAAATGCGTTGTGGAAGTTAGCAAGCTTTTCTGTATGAGCTGTTGTACCAGTTGCATGGCAGAACTGAACGTCCGGGAACTCTTTTGCAGCCTTGAGCATGTAAGGCTCATGACCGAAACTGTCTGCAAAAATTATGTTACAACCCTGGTCTGCAAGGTCTGCAGCTGCTTCGTAACATTCATTGCCTTCGGGAATGTTGGTTTTGAAGATTACCTGGTCGTTTGAAAGACCGAGACTTTCCTGAGCGGCTCTTGCGGCGTCCATAAAGTTCTTGTCGTAAGTTGAGTTTTCATCGTGTAAGAAGATGAAACCGAGCTTAACGGCTTTTGCATCACTTGCGCTGTCTGCGCCGTTTGTGCCTGCGTTGTTCTGTCCGCATGCGGCAAAGCTGAGAAGCATTGCAACAGACAGAAGGATCGTGAGTAATTTTTTCATTTGTTCTTCCTCCTTAAAATTGCTGTAAAATTTTTCATATCCGAAAAAATTATCTTTGTTTCGGATATGACTTTTTTTAACAATAATATTTTATCAAATATAGAAATAAAATGCAAGAAAAAAAACGACAAAATTAGAGCATTCTTTTTGTTGTTTTTTAGTAATTTTATTGTAATGACTTTAAATATAAAATGAAAGTTTATTTAATAATCATAACGCCATGCTTTAATATTCGTACTTGTTAAAAATATATTGTGGAGATATATAATTTAGTGTATTTCGTACTAAAATTTTTTAATTTTCTATTGCGGATATAGAAAATATATGTTATAATGTAATAGAAGGAGGCGAATTATTGTGTATTACATTTCGGAAAGCCCAAAAGATTGGAAAGAAAGAGATGTCTGGGCTAAACTTCCGCCGTTGTTAAAAGAAGTATTTGGTTACACCGACGAAGAAATTCAAATCTTTAAAGACCTTGATGCTCGGAACACAATGGGCGAATTGACTCTTGCAATAAATATCACAAAAGAACAGGCGGTATTGGCTATGCAGCCATTTACAGATAATAACATACCATTGGGTTGCTGTGAATACGATGATATTACAAAAAGACTTACCAAACTTGTGTTTAATTCTACGTTAGGTATAACAAAACAGCCACCAAAAGACCACTATTACGACCAACCTGTTATTTCGCCGGAACAGAGAATAGATCCGAGAATAAATCCATATTACGATCCTTGCGTTCATGATTATAGCTCTATCAAATCCGCCCCCACCATAACCTGCCCCTACTGTAAATCAACAAACTGCAAGAAAATATCAGCTCTGTCAAAGGCTGGCAGTGTGTTTATGTGGGGTATATTTGCAATGGGCAAAGCTTCAAAAGAATGGCATTGTAATAACTGTAATAGTAACTTTTAGTGTTGCTTATGTGCCTATTGTTTTGCGTTAAATGAGCATAAAAGTAGGTATAGCAAAATAGCACCCGAAAGGGTGCTATTGGTATTATGTATAGGGGTGTTGATTCCGCTAATCATTGTTACTTTTGCTGTTATTTGAAAATTTCTGATAGTTTTTTTACAACTGCACTAATAAAACCAAATAAATAAGGTTAAGGTTTGATGAGTTTTTGTATTCGTGAATTATAAACCCAAAAATTAGGGGAAAAGTATTGACTTTATCGCATTAAAGTGGTATAATAATAAAGAAAAAGGATTATTGAAGTGAAAGGAATTTTATTATGAATATATACGAAAAAGATGAAGTCAAACTTTTTTTGAAAGCTCTAATCAGTATTGAAAACGAGGACGAGTGCGTAAAATTTCTTAACGATATTATGACAACAAAAGAAGTGCTTGATATGAGCCAGCGAATGATGGTTGCAAAAATGCTTGCGGAAGGGAAAATTTACAGCACCATTGAAGCCGAAACAGGTGCAAGCTCGGCAACCATAAGCAGGGTGAACCGATGCTTCAGGTACGGTGACGGCGGATATAAAGACATACTTAATAAGATTGAAGAAACCGGCGGAAACTAATTCTGCCGGTTTTGTTTTAAATTCTTCTTCTGAGCGCCTCGTAAATAAGCACGCCGCATGCCACCGAAACATTTAAGGATTCGGTAGGGCCGGGCATTGGAATATTTACAAGAAAATCGCATTTTTCTTTTATAAGCCTCGAAATACCTTCGCCCTCGTTTCCGACAACAATTCCGAGCGCTCCGGACAGGTCGGCTTCAAAAATATTTTTCTCGCCGCGCATATCTCCACCCGTAATCCAAAGGCCGTTTTTTTTCAATTCGTCGATAGATGAGGCAAGGTTAGAAACCCTTGCAACAAGCAGATGTTCTGCCGCACCGCTTGCAACCTTTGCGGCTGTACCGTTTATGGGGCAACTGCGGCGCTTTGGCATAATTATTCCGTGACAGCCGGCACTGCACGCAGTTCGCATAATTGCGCCGAGATTGTGCGGGTCGGTTATTCCGTCAAGAATTATAACAAAAGGCGCTTCACCACGCTCATGCGCAAGA
>CACZWA010000046.1 GCA_902784685.1 uncultured Ruminococcus sp. | reverse complement strand
CTTTGTGTAAGCGTTGTCAACATAATCCGTAACAAGCGCGCTTTTCGGCAAGCCGACCTTAAGAGTAATCGGTTCCTTGCAAACCGGAAATACTCCCGGTTCGTTTAAGTTTTCGTCTTTAACATACTCCTGTGTGGCACCGTTGTTTTTTACGTCTCCACCACATGCAGACAATGCCCCAACAATGAGAGACGCCGCAAAAATCACAGCAAAAACTTTTTTAAGTACATTCATAAAAAATCCTCCTTGTGTGTTTTTATATATTTAGCCGTTTGTAAAAGTCTGAAAAGCCGAATTTTTAGCGGCTTCTTATACAGAAATATGCAATAAATTTTCTCCGCTTTAAGGCTTCCCCCTTGGTGGGGGAATGCTGTCATCGGACGAGCCTTTCAGGCTCTTACCTTTATGAATTTGCTTTGCAAATTCTGCTTCGGTGACCGGTGATGGGGTATTACCAAACTATAAAAGCTTCCCCTCATCCGGGTCGGCTTCCTCCGACCCACCTTCCCCCTTGGTGGGGAAGGCTTCGGGAAAAAATACATATTTTTGTATTTTCGTTTTACAACCGTCTATGTTTTATATATTTGTTTTTTTATATGAAAACAGCTTTCGTGAAAATCACTGTATTTCCCCTCTGCTTTTTTCTCATTATATTATAATTTTCATCTAAAATATATAAATTTTTTACTGATTTTATTGGAAATATTATTATATAGTACCATACTGTTTATGTCAAAATACATATCCCGAAAATAACTTTATTCGAAATGCTTCTTAAAAAGCTATTTATTATCTATGCTGTCTTTTCAACTGTCTTATTGTTTATTGCACTATAAGCGGTCAGGCTGCTTCCGCAGACAGCCACACATAATTACCTTCATAACGGCAATTTTTTAATATTTCAATTATCTTCATATTATTTCTTCTTATACTTTGTATTATATAAGCCAATATTATAAAATAGATTGCCGTTTTACAAAGATTACCTTAATATTTAAAAAACTCTGTAAAACCATATATTGTACCATTTTTTGTTAATTTTCAACAAACTATTGACATCTTTCTAATTTAATATTATAATATTTTTATAAATAATTCCTTTGCATTCCGACTATTTATCTTTGTAAAACGCCAATGATAGGAGTAACAATATGGAAAATATAATTATAAAGGATATTACAAACTATATAGATTTTTTAAGAATATGCGGTCACAGCGTAACAATAAGCTTCTATGGAAACAGATTTGAACCGTACACCGCGGAGCTTACGAAATACGATTTACACGTTCTTCAGATATGTACTTACCTTAAAAATAATAAGTCCACAATCAGAGAATGTATGCAAAATAAGCGCAGACTTGAAAAGCTTCATCTCACCGAACCTTGCTATTCCTGCTGTTATGCAGGAGTGGAAGAATATATAATTCCAATAATATACAAAGACAAATTCCTCGCTTACATCCATATTTCGGGTTATCGGAACGCCATTAAAAAATCATCAGAAAAAATGAGACGCATTGCTAAACTATGTGACAATACATTTAAAGAGCTTTATTCACAGCTTTCCGAGGACGTTCCGACCTTTTTTGAAGTAATGCGCTTTATAAAGCCGCTCGAATATATGATAATAAAATTGTATAAATACTGTAATGAAAATTACGGCGACACAGAAAACCTCTCTGTTACAAAATCGCTTTACTTAAAGGTTATGAGCTATATTCACGAAAACTATATGCACGATATTTCCTGTTCTCAAATTGCCAAAGAACTTGGCTATTCGACTTCATATTTGCGTTATGTGTTCAAAAAAGAGAGCGACGGACCCGTAAGCTCAAAAATAAGTGACGTGCGCTTGTCACACGCCATTTATTTGCTTTCAAATACCAAACTGAATATAACAGAAATCTCATTTAACTGCGGTTTTTGTGATTCAAATTATTTTTCAACCGTATTTAAAAAGAAATACGGTATGTCTCCGAAACTGTACAGAAAAAATAAACAAATAATACGGTGCTCGCCTCGATACCTAACTTCCGCCCATTAGTATATAAAAAAATGTGTAAAATTGTTACACAAGAGAAACACATCGTTACCTTTTCCGCTATATATTACCGCCGGCTTGAATGATTCTGCTTTACCTTATTTGAACATACAATAATCATACGATACAGAATACTTGTGTTTTACATTCCGCAATATTTTTTCTTTAACTATTGATATTTTGCGGTTTTTCTGATATAATTATATTATGGGTAATATTATGGTCTGAAATTATGACTCAATTTTTTGAAAGGTATGATTTAATTTATGTTGGATTTTCTTATAAGTTTTTTTCTCGGAATTGTGGAGGGTATAACCGAATGGCTTCCCATAAGCAGTACGGGGCATTTAATTCTTTTTAACGAGTTTTTAGGCATTGGCGATTACAGCTTTTTCCGTTCGCAGATTTTTCTCTATGTAATTCAGCTCGGCGCAATACTTGCGGTTGTTACGCTGTATTTTAAAAAGCTTAATCCGTTTTCGCCTTCAAAAACCGCAAAGCAAAAAGCTGACACCTGGCAAATGTGGTTCAAGGTTGTTATAGGCTGCGTTCCGGCAGGCGTTTTCGGGCTTCTTCTTAACGACTTTATGGACAGCATTTCAAACTATATTGTCGTAAGCGCAATGCTTATTATTTACGGTGCGGCATTTATATACATAGAAAGCAAAAACCGCGGCATGGCAAAAGTAACCGATTTGAACGGCCTTACATACAAAACCGCATTTTTAATCGGTCTTTTTCAGGTGCTTTCGATTATTCCGGGAACGTCACGCTCGGGCGCAACAATTCTCGGCGCGATAATTCTCGGCTGTTCAAGAGAAATTGCGGCAGAATTTTCGTTCTTTATGGCAATACCGATTATGTTCGGTGTGAGCCTTATAAAAATTGTCACAAACGACTATGTTATGACATCGCACGAGTGGCTTGTTCTCATTTTGGCAGCCGTAACCGCTTATCTTGTGTCAATTGCGGCGCTCAAACTGCTTGTTAGCTATGTTAAACGTCACGATTTCAAGGTATTCGGCGTGTACCGCATAGTTCTCGGCATTATCGTGCTTTTATATTTTACGCTTTTACATTAAACCAACTGTACTTATAAAGATAAAATCCGCCTCACAGGCGGAGGAGGAAGGGAAAAATATGGCTGAAAAAACTAAAACCAAACCGGCAAAAGCTTCCGCTGCTTCCGCAAAGAAAGCGGCGAAGGCGGAGGAGAGCGGCGGCTTTGCCGCAGAAATAATAACCATTCTTGTCGGTGTTCTCGGTATTTTTATAATGGTGAGCCTGTGGTTTAACAGCGCAGGGCTTGTCGGGAAATATCTTAACCTCGGCGTTAAAGGCTTGTTCGGTGCGGCGGCTTATGTTTTGCCGCTTGCGCTTGTGGGAGCGGCTATCTGCCATTTTGCCGCAAAGGACGATATGAAATCCACTTACATTGCTATTTTGTTTTTGCTGATATGTACATTTGTACATTATGTCTACATAGTTGACAGCGCCGATTATATTTCGGGCGGCAGGATATGGCTGTGGAAAATAGGCACGGCAGGCGAAGGCGGAGGAATTATAGGCGGAACGCTTGCGGAAATTCTTGTCGGGCTGTTCGGCGAGATAATCACGGCAGTTTTAACTATTGCCCTTGCTATGATTGATATAATTCTGCTTTTCAGAATTTCCGTTTTAACTGTTCTCGGCAAGTTTTTCAGATTTATCGGCAGAAGCATTAAAGAATGCTTTACCTCTGCCTACGAAACCGATGACGGCGATGACGCAGCGCCCATAAAAAAAGAGAAAAAAAGCAAGAAAGATAAAGCCGAGCTTCCCGCCTGGGAAGAAACGCCCGATATTACCATTGCTTCGGAAGCCGACAAAGAGGAGGAAATTTCGATTAACGACCCCTTGGGCGCACTGACCGAAAAAAGCGACGACCTTCCCCTTGACTTAAATGCTGACAGCGAAGAAGAAAGCTACTCCGAAGAAGAAGCCAAAAAAGCGGCGGCTGAAATTGTTTCGAAAATTGAGGAAAATATTGATAAACCTGTGAGAGAATATGTTTTTCCGTCCACCTCTTTGCTTGACCCGCCTGCTCCGAATACGAAGCTTGAAAAAATGGACAAGCTCAAGGAAAACGCCGCAAAACTGCTTACAATTCTCGAAAGCTTTGGCATAGACGCAAAAATTACCAATGTTACCCGCGGTTCGAGCGTAACAAGATACGAAATTGTTCCTGCCGCAGGTGTTAAGGTAAATAAAATAACCGCTCTCGACCAGGATATTGCCATGCGCCTTCCTGCCGAGAATGTGCGTATTGAGGTTTTGCCCGGAAGTATCGGCATTGAGGCATCTAACGAAAGTGTTTCCGCCGTTTACATAAGGGATGTGATAGAAAGCAAGGAATTTAACTCGCACCCGTCGAAAATTGCCGTTGCCCTCGGACGTGATATTAACGGCAAAGTCGTTGTTGTTGATATTGCAAAAATGCCTCACCTTTTAATCGCCGGTACAACAGGCTCCGGTAAGAGCGTGTGCATAAATGCTATGATAACGAGCCTTCTCTACAAAGCAACTCCCGAGGAAGTGCGCCTTGTTATGGTTGACCCAAAAGCGGTTGAGCTTGAAATGTACAATGGTATTCCCCACCTTCTTGTTCCTATTGTGACCGATGCAAGAAAGGCGGCAGGTGCGCTGTGCTGGGCGGTTAACGAAATGGAAGAACGCTACAAGCGTTTTTCGGAAAACTCTGTGCGTAACCTTGCAGGTTTCAATGCAAAAATGAAAGCGCAGGGCGAGGAAACTCTGCCTCAAATCGTAATTATCATAGACGAGCTTGCCGACCTTATGATGGTCGCTCCGGGCGAAGTTCAGGACTATATTTTAAGGCTTGCGCAAAAAGCCAGAGCCGCAGGTATGCACCTTGTGCTTGCAACGCAAAGACCGTCTGTTGACGTTATAACCGGTCTTATAAAGGCAAATATTCCTTCAAGATTTTCTTTCCAGGTTTCAAACCATGTGGATTCAAGAACAATTCTTGATGTTGGCGGTGCGGAAAAGCTTGTCGGCAAGGGCGATATGCTTATGATGCTTGGCGGCAGCAGTAAGCTTGTGAGAGTTCAGGGCGCTTTTGTTTCGGATGGAGATGTTGAAAGAGTTACGAACTTTATTAAGGAAAACTGCGATGCCGAATATAATTCCGAAATTCAGGAGTCAATAGAGCAGAACTCTGTAAAAAGCAAATCCGACTCAAAAGAAAAACCGCAGGCAAAGAGCGACGAATTTGACGAACTGCTTGACGAGGCGGTTGATATTGCCTTTGAGCTTGACCAAATATCAACCTCTATGCTTCAGCGCAGACTTAAAATAGGATATGCAAGAGCAGGAAGGCTTATAGATTTAATGGATAAATTGCAGATTATTTCCCCCTATGACGGAAGCAACAAGCCCAGAACTCTCCGTATGACAAGGGAGCAGTATTATGCAATGCGTGAAGAAATGGGCGAAAGTGAAGCCTCGGAAGATTGATTTTAGGCAGACTGATTTAGGAGGTTGGCGGCGTGAACGGTTTTTTGCCTGTTTGCAAAAAAGATATGAAAAAACTCGGCTGGCAACAGGCGGATTTTATCTTTATTTCGGCGGACGCATATGTTGACCACCCTTCTTTTGCTGCCGCAATCCTTTCAAGAGTGCTTGAACGCTGCGGCTTTAAGGTTGCGATAATACCTCAGCCGAGCATAAAAAATCTTGAAGATATTAAGCGGTGCGGCGAGCCTCGCCTCGGCGTGCTTATATCCGGCGGAAACATTGACTCAATGGTAGCTCATTACACTGCCGCAAAGCGCAAGCGGAGCGAGGATTTATATTCTCCCGGCGGAAAATCGGGCTATCGCCCCGACAGACCGACCATTGTTTACTCACAGCTTGCAAGACAGGCTTTCCCGGGTGTTCCCATTATTATCGGCGGAATAGAGGCAAGCCTCAGGCGGTTTGCGCACTACGACTATTGGAGTGACAGCGTTATGCCGTCTATTCTTTTTGATTCGGGAGCAGATCTGCTCATTTACGGCATGGGCGAAAGAATTTTGAAGGAAATTGCCCTTGCTTTAAACGACGGTTATGATATAAAATCACTTACATATATTGACGGCACGGCATATGCGGCTGACGATGTCAGCTATATAACGGACGCCGTTACCGTGCCTTCCTTTGAGGAGGTAAAAAAGAGCAAAACCGCATATGCAAAGGCAGTGAAGCTTCAATACGAGCAACATGACTTTGTTTGTGGAAAAACTGTTATTCAGCGGCACGGCGAAAAATATCTTGTGCAGAATAAGCCTGCGGCTCCGCTATCGAGAAGCGAGCTTGACAACGTTTTTTCGCTTCCCTTTACCCGTGAGGTACATCCAATGTACGAAAAAATGGGCGGCGTTCCTGCCATTGAGGAGGTTAAATTCAGCATAACAAGCGCAAGGGGCTGCTTTGGCTCGTGTAATTTTTGTGCGCTTGCTTTTCATCAGGGCAGAACGGTGCAGAGCCGAAGCAAAAAATCAATTGTGACAGAGGCGCAGAAGCTCACTCATATGCAGGATTTTAAAGGCTATATAAACGACGTCGGCGGTCCGACAGCAAATTTCAGATACCCTTCCTGCAAAAAACAGATGGAAAAGGGCGTCTGTAAAAACAGGCAATGTTTGTTTCCCACGCCATGCAAAAACCTTGAAGTTTCGCACAAGGAATATCTTGATGTTCTCCGTGAACTGAGAGAAATCCCCGGAATTAAAAAAGTTTTTGTGCGTTCGGGAATACGCTTTGACTACGTTATGGCAGACAGCGACAAAACCTTTTTAAAAGAGCTTTGCGAGTATCATGTAAGCGGTCAGCTTAAAGTTGCGCCCGAACACGTCAGCGACAACGTACTTAAATACATGGGCAAGCCTCGGTCGGCTGTTTTCAACAGCTTTTGCAAGGCATACCGTGATATAAACGAAAAACTCGGCAAAAAGCAATATCTTGTGCCTTACCTTATGTCGAGCCACCCGGGCAGTACACTTGACGATGCAATCGAGCTTGCGCTTTACCTGAAAAAAGAGGGCATAAACCCACAGCAGGTACAGGATTTTTACCCAACGCCGGGAACAATTTCGACCTGTATGTACTATACGGGCATAGACCCACGCACGGGAGCGCACGTTTACGTTGCCCGTGACCCGCAGGAAAAAGCTATGCAAAGGGCGCTTTTGCAGTTTAAACGGCCCGAAAACTATGCGCTTGTTCATAAAGCGCTTATAAAGGCCGGCAGAAAAGATTTAATCGGTTACGGAAAAGAGTGTCTTATAAGACCTAAATACGATAAAAAACAAAACAACGGAGGAGACGGAAATGGCAAAAATAATAGACGGAAAAGCCTTGGCGGCAAAAATCAAAGAGGGCTTAAAGGAAGAAGTAAAACGGCTGAAAGAAGAAGGTAATCTTCCGGGTCTTGCCGTGATTATAGTCGGCGAAGACCCTGCTTCGCAGGTGTATGTGCGCAACAAACGCCGTGACTGTGACGAAATCGGCGTTTATTCGCAGGAATACGCTCTTCCTGCCGAAACAAAGCAAGAGGAGCTTGAAGCGCTTATCGACAAGCTTAATGCAGACGAAAAAATAAGCGGCATTTTAGTTCAGCTTCCGCTTCCCGCACATCTCGACGAAAAAGCGGTTATTAACCGCATAAACCCCAAAAAGGACGTTGACGCTTTTCACCCATCAAATGTCGGCAAAATTATGATTGGCGATTACGATTTTCTTCCCTGCACCCCGGCAGGCGTTATGGAGCTTATTGCCGAGGCAGGAACAGAGGTTGCAGGCAAAAAATGCGTGGTTGTCGGAAGGAGCAATATAGTCGGCAAGCCGCAGGCTATGCTATTGCTTCATAAAAACGGCACGGTTACCATATGCCATTCAAAAACCAAAAACCTCGCCGAAGAATGCAGAAGCGCCGATATTCTTGTTGCCGCCGTCGGCAAAGCAAAGCTTATTACGGCAGATATGGTAAAGCCGGGCGCTACGGTTATTGATGTCGGAATGAACAGAGATGAAAACGGCAAACTCTGCGGCGACGTTGATTTTGAAAATGTTAAGGAAATTGCAGGCGCAATTACGCCCGTTCCAGGCGGAGTAGGTCCTATGACCCGTGCCATACTTATGAAAAATACCGTTATGTCGGCAAAGCTGAAA